>CALCDS010000320.1 GCA_937900065.1 uncultured Clostridiaceae bacterium
ACAGCGACAGGTTTTCCCCTGCACATGGTATAAATGATGAACTGAAGAAAGATTTTATCGATACATTGAGATATGGTAAAAGAGTATATGATAAAGCAATGGAATCTCATGAAATGGAAGGCTTTTTAAAAGTCATTTCAGGAGAATATCTTCCGGCCCGCTTGGCAGGAGATATGATAAGAAATCCTGAAGTCTTGCCGTCGGGATATAATATGTATCAGTTTGATCCACGCATGGTGCCAAGCAGGACAGCAGCGGACAGAGGGGCAAAGATTTCGGAGAATACCATTGAGGAGTATAAGCTCCAGTTTGGAAAGTATCCAAGGAGCATAGCCATAATATTATGGGGATTGGAAACTTCAAGGACCCAGGGTGAGACTGTAGGTCAGATATTGAATTATCTCGGTGTCAGGGTTGCAAGCAGGAAGAACGTATTTCAACCTCAATATGAAATCATACCATATGAAGAACTAAAAAGACCGAGGATTGATGTGGTTGTCAACATGTGCGGTTTTTTCAGGGACATGTTTCCTAATCTCATTGATGATTTAAACAGGATATTTAAAATGGTTGCAGATCTTGAAGAACCGGAAGAAGTAAACTTTTTTAAGGCTGACACCAAAAGGATATTCCAAAAACTGCTGCAAGAGGGATATTCAAGGGATGAAGCCGAGGAACTTTCCACAGCCAGGCTGTTTGGCCCCGCTGAATCAAAATACGGTACCGGAATCAGCAAACTTATAGAAACGAAAAATTGGACCGATGAAAAGCAGATAGGACAGAAATATATAGAAAGCCTTAAATACGTGTACAGCAAAAATTGCAGGGGCAAATCGGCTCCTGAATTGTTCAATATTCATCTTCAGGCAGTGGATATAGTGTCTCAAATAAGGAGCAGCCATGAATATGAGGTAACGGATCTTGACCATTATTATGAATATTTCGGAGGGCTTTCAAAGTCTGTGGAAATGGTTAAGGGCAAAAAGGCTGTGGTATATATCACGGATACCACAGGTGAGATGCTTGAGACGGAAACCGTAGACAAATCTATCGACAGAGGTGTCCGCACCCGGCTTTTAAATCCGAAATGGATAGATGGGATGCTGGAACATAAATATCATGGAGTACAGAAAATAAGCAAAAGGTTTGAAAATATCTTGGGACTAGCGGCCACTACCAACAAGGTGGAAAATTGGATATTTGGGAGCCTTCT
This sequence comes from uncultured Clostridiaceae bacterium, assembly GCA_937900065.1. Taxonomy (GTDB): domain Bacteria; phylum Bacillota; class Clostridia; order Clostridiales; family Oxobacteraceae; genus CALCDS01. The sequence goes on from CALCDS010000320.1 coordinate 1,214, forward strand.
TCATACTTATGTATCCGATGAGGATATGAAAAAGCGCATGAAGGAAAATAATCGATGGGCTTACCTTAGCATGATAGAGACACTGCTTGAGTCCAGCAAAAGGGGATACTGGAAAGCTGAAGAGAATGAAATCAAAGAGTTAGAAAGAGCTTATCTTGAAGTGGAAGGCGATATTGAAGATAGGTCATAGAAATTTGATAAAGGAGACAGGTTTATGCATGAAGAAAAGCATAAAAAAGATTTTACATTTCCGGCAGAAGATATGGAAAGGAAAAAGGGAATACTTGTTGTAAGCTTTGGAACAACCTGCATGGATGCTTTAAAATCGTGCATTGAAAGCAGCGAAAACATTATTCGAAAGTCATATAGTGGTTATGAGATAAGGAGAGCATTTACGTCAGGTGTGGTAATCAAAAAGTTAAAAGACAGGTATGGAATGGAAATCGATGGTGTTGACGATGCACTGAAGAAGATGAAAAATGACGGCTTTGAAGAGGTTATTGTACAGTCTCTCCATATCATACCCGGGATTGAATATGAAGATATAAAGGAGACTGTTGGAAAATATAAGCATGAAAAAGCATTCAAGAAAGTAATGCTGGGGAAACCCATATTATTCAGCTATGATGATTATATAGCTGCAACAGATGCAATAAAGGCACAATTGCCGGTTTTAAATAACAATCATGCAGTCTTGCTGATGGCCCATGGCACTTCACATTTTGCCAATGCATGTTACTCCGAACTTCAGCTCATGTTTCAGTATGGCAAACTCGGCAATGTATATATTGCCACAGTGGAAGGCTACCCATCCATCCGTGATATAATACCGATGCTAAAGGGCAGAGGCATTCAAGAGGTCACTTTGATGCCTTTTTTGCTCGTTGCAGGGAATCATGCCATAAATGATATGGCAGGCAACAGCAGTGATTCATGGAAAAGTATATTAAAAAGCGAAGGCTTTACTGTAAATACATATATGCACGGCTTGGGTGAGAATATGACTTTTAAACATATATATGTTAAGCATGTGAATGATTGTATGTATAGAAATTTACGCAGCTGATATGAACAAAATATCACAGTAAATATTATGAATCAAAGCAAATATCATTGAGGAGGCGAGCAAAGTGGAAAAAGGATATATCCAGGTTTATACAGGGGATGGGAAGGGCAAGACCACGGCTGCCCTTGGGCTTTCATTGAGGGCTGTCTGTGCAGGCAAAAAAGTTTACTTTGCCCAATTTGTTAAAGGCATGAAATACAGTGAGCTTAATGCCGTTAAATTTCTTGACGGTTTTTCAATGAAGCAATATGGAGGAAGTTGCTTCATCTACAATAACCCGACCAAGGAGGATATCGATCTGGCCAGAGGAGGATTGGACGAATGCGCCGAGATATTATCGTCCGGCAAATACGATCTAGTTGTGCTCGATGAAATAAACATAGCATTATATTATAAGCTGTTTACCGTAGATGATGTCATTAAGATGCTGAATAATAAAGCCGATGGCGTGGAGGTTGTTCTTACAGGCAGGTATGCTCCTCCTGAGATAATCGAAAGGGCCGATCTTGTTACCGAAATGAAAGAGATAAAGCACTACTATACAAAGGGAGTAAAAGCACGTGTAGGAATAGAAAAATAATTGATTGTGGCACATTCAAAAAGTTTTGATGTGCCGATTGTACAAGGAGATGGTTATATGCCGGGAATAATGATGCAGGGAACAGCATCGTCGGTTGGCAAAAGCCTTATGGCAGCCGCACTGTGCAGGATATTTTCCAATGACGGTTACAGCGTATGTCCGTTTAAATCACAGAATATGTCCTTAAACTCATATGTAACTATGGAGGGGCTGGAGATGGGAAGAGCTCAGGTATTGCAGGCTCAGGCTGCAAGGGTGGAACCTTCCGTATATATGAACCCCATACTTTTAAAGCCTACATCGGACCAAAAAAGCCAGGTTATAATAAAGGGCAGGCCATATATGAACATGGACGCTGCTGAGTATTTTGCATATAAACCGAAACTGAAAGGAATGATAAGCAAAATTTATCATGAGATTGAAGGCAAGTTTGATCTTGTTGTCATAGAAGGCGCCGGAAGTCCGGCCGAGATAAATCTTAAGGCCGATGATATCGTAAATATGGGAATGGCTGAAATCGCAGATTCTCCCGTACTGCTTGTAGCCGATATAGACAGGGGAGGAGTGTTCGCATCCATATACGGTACGGTCATGCTGCTTGATGAAAATGAAAGAAAGAGGATAAAGGGGATTATCATAAATAAATTCAGGGGAGATAAGGATATTTTACAGACCGGCGTGGATGATATGGAAAGACTCGTGAATATTCCCATAATCGGCATAGTGCCGTATATGGACGTTAAGCTGGATGAAGAGGATGGGGCAGTGGATTTTAAAAGTATTGGAGAAGGTGAGGTACACGTATGTGTTGTCAAACTGCCGAGGATATCGAACTTTACTGATTTTGATGCATTTAAATTTGACGATGATGTATCTTTGAAATTTGTTTCTTCTCCGGATGAGATAGATAACTGCGACATGCTGATAATCCCGGGGAGCAAAAACACGATAGAGGATTTGAGATGGCTTAAAAGGGCGGGATTTGAAGAGTATGTGAAATCCTTCAAAGGCATACTGTTTGGCGTATGCGGAGGATATCAGATGATGGGAAAGGAAATATCGGACAGCACGGGATGGGAAGTTGACAAGGGGGACAAAGAGGCGGGCCTTGGCATATTTGATACAGTGACATTGCTTGAGGCCGGCAAGGTGACTTCCAATGTCGAAGGAGAGGCTTTAGGCTGCAGCGTGCGCGGATATGAGATACATTCTGGAAAGACTTCAGGAAACAGAAGGCCTTTTGTGAATATAAAGCGCCGTGAAGGCAAAGATGCTGATTACTGCGACGGTGATATGAAGGAAGGCAGGTTTTACGGCACATATGTCCATGGAATATTCGATTCAAGCAAGTTCAGGGAAAGCGTGCTTAACCTTATAAGAAGCCATAAAAATATTGCAAAGAGACAGGGAGCCGATCTTTGGGAAAAAAGAGAGGAAGAGATTGAAAAGCTGGCCTCAATTGTAAGAGAAAACATTGATATGAAATATATATATAGCCTTATGAGGAAAGATCATGATTGATTTTTTATCTGCCATTATACTTGATTTTCTGATAGGCGACCCATACAATTTTCCCCATCCGGTAAAACTTATGGGAAAATTGATAGCATCTGAAGAAAAGGCAGCCCGCAAGCTTTCTAAAAGCAGCAGTTCTCTGAAAGCATATGGGGCTGTGATCGTACTTGTGAACATGGCAGTATCTTTTTTGGTTCCGTTTTATATATTAAAGTTTTTAAGAGGATACTATATCTTTTATCATATCGTTAATGCATATTTTTTGTATACATGCATTGCGGCAGGATGCTTGCAGCGCGAAGCGATGAAAATATACAGGGCTTTGTCTAAAAGCTTGGATGAGGCAAGGCATGCGCTGTCCTTCATAGTAGGGCGGGAAACTGAACATCTTGATGAGAAAGAGGTAATAAGGGCAACTGTGGAGACTGTGGCTGAAAATACATCCGACGGAGTAATAGCACCGATGTTCTATGCGATGATAGGAGGTGTCCCTTTAGCTTTTCTATATAAAATGGTCAATACCATGGATTCAATGCTTGGATACTTAAATCAAAAGTATAAATATATAGGTTTTTTCCCTGCAAAGACGGATGATGTATTCAACTATCTGCCGTCAAGGCTTACCGGAGTCATCATGTGCATTTCGTCTGCTTTAAGGTTCAATGTTTCTGAAGGTTTCAGGATAATGATAAGGGACAGGGAGAATCATAAAAGTCCGAACTGCGCATATCCAGAAGGCGCGGTTGCAGGACTTCTCAGTGTGCAGCTTGGAGGAGACAACATATATTTTGGAGAGGTTGTGAAAAAGCCGAGGATAGGCGACAGGATCAGGGAACTGGAAAAGGATGATATTAAAAGAGCGGTTGAAATAATGTACAGGTCTGAAATACTGGCGGCACTTATTTATTTTATATTATTGCAGGTGATTTTATGATACATGGCGGAGATTTGGAAACATACAAAAATAAATACAATGGCAATATAATCGACTTTAGCAGCAACATAAACCCATTGGGCCCTCCTAAAGGCCTCAAAGAGGAGATGGACAGGGCATATTTTGAGCTCTGCGCATATCCTGACATATATTATAGAGAGCTTAGGCAAAACATAGCCGCATACTTAAAATGCGATGCCAGTCAGGTCATAGTAGGCAGCGGTGCTCTTGACATCATAAACAATGTCTCCTTTATGTTTAAGAGAATTGTAGTGTTTACTCCATGCTTTTCAGAATATATAAAAAGGCCGGCAGTGCTTGGCAAAGATGTAGCGAAGCTGCCTTTAGATGAAAATTTCAGGATAGATACTGCCAAGCTTGCAGACAATCTGCGAAGTGGCGATCTTTTGATACTTGGAAATCCCAATAATCCAACAGGACTTAGGATACCAGAGGAAACCCTCATGAGGATTTATTATGCTGTGGTGCAAAGCAAGGCTTTTTTGCTTTTAGATGAAGCATTTTTCGAATTTTGCCCTGAAAGCTATGACAGTGTGGAGGTGTTTAAAGGCTCACATGATGTCTGCGTCATAAGGGCTGCCACCAAATTTTTCGCACTGCCGGGCATAAGGCTTGGATATGGATTTGCATCTTCTGAATTTGCAAAAAGGTACGGAAATATTGAAATGCCGTGGAGCGTAAACTCATATGCCAATGCAGCGGCAAGGTGCATATTCAAGGACAGCGATTATATAGAGCGCACGAAAGAATATATAAAAAAAGAAAGAGAATATATTCAAGATGAGCTGTCTGAAATAAAATGGATCAGAGCATTTAAAAGCGATGCAAATTTCATACTGCTAAAGCTTCTTGAATATGATGAGGATATTGTATTTGAGAGGCTGATTAAAAACGGCATTATGATAAGAAAGGCTTCGAATTTTGAAGGGCTTGATGCAAGTTTTATAAGGATTGCTGTAAAGGACCATAAGAGCAATAAAAAATTGATAGGGCTTTTGAAGGAGTTTAAATAATGGAAAAGCACGCTACATATCCGGGAAGCTGCGGCGAGATAATACAAGGGCATATTCACGGCAGGGATATGCTCATGTCATGCCCGGTAAACCTATTTACCACGGTCAGGGTATTTGAGTGCAAAAAACCTGTGAGCAGGTTTAAATATGAAAAATCTTCGGCACTGCTTCATAACATGCTCAAAAGGTGGGGATTTGAGTATTTAAACGGACTGTTTGATATTTCCATAAAATCATCGATACCTAAGGGAAAAGGGTTTGCAAGCAGTACGGCCGACCTTTGCGGAGTATATATATGCCTTTTGAAGCTTTTTAAGAGGAAGTACGATATATCGGAAGCTGTTCAAGAATTTGTAAAGATTGAACCCACCGACAGCATAATATTCAGGGAGATGGCAATGTTTGACTACAAGGAGGGCAGGCATTATGAGCAGATAGGCGAATATATCAAATTCTATATACTTGCATTTGAAGGAGGCAGGGTGATAGATACAATAGCATATAACAAAAAAAATTTGCTTCATCTTTCCGATTTGAGCGATGTATTTCCTATAGCAGAGGATGGAATAAAATCTGCGGATATATCAAAGATAGCTGCTGCATCTACGATAAGCATAAGAAGAAATTTAAACAGGCTTCCATATGATGTATACGATGCGGTCTTAAATATCTGTGATATCACCGGAGGGCTTGGCATAATCGGCGGCCACAGCGGTGATGTGCTTGGGATAATATATGACGATAAGGAAAGGCTTTTATATGCTGCAAGCAGATACAAATATGCGATAGGGGGATACAAGATTCATGTGCTTGAAACTTTAAGGAGAGATGAATATGAAAGCGATTATGATTACGGCCCCAAAAAGTGGCAGCGGGAAGACAATGGCGACGATCGGTATAATAAGGGCTCTTTTGAATATGGATTTTGATGTCTGCGGTTTTAAAACAGGACCTGATTATATAGATACTGCCTTTATAAGGAAAGCATCAAAAAAAGATGCCGGAAATCTTGACATGTACCTTCAAGGAAGGGATGGAGTTAAAAGGTCCCTTTATATGGGCATGGGAAAATATTGCGTGATTGAAGGTGCAATGGGGTATTTTGACGGGTTATACAATACATTTGAAAATTCGAGCTATGACATATCCAGATTTTTAGGTATAAATTCAATACTTGTCTATACTCCGTCAGGGGAAATGTTCTCAGCCATACCCAAGATAAAAGGGATGGCCGAATTTGAAGGCTCGACAATCAAAGGCGTTATATTGAACAGGGTCAGTGAAAAGTTTTACTGTATGTTGAAAGCCCAGATCGAAAAATACACAGGGCTTTCTGTACTGGGTTATATACCGCAGATCGATGATATAAAGATAGAAAGCAGGCATTTGGGGCTGGTGCAATGCGCAGAGATAGATGACATGGAAGACAGGATAGAAAAGATCGCATCTGTAATCAGAAAAAATATCGACATGAAACTTCTCGTAAATCTTATGAATGATGTTTACGGCATGCCGTATGAGAATCTTGAAAAGAAAAACATAAAAACCGCAGTTGCGCTGGACAAGGCTTTTTCGTTCTACTATAGGGAAAATCTAAAGCTCCTTTCAGACAGCTGCAGTGTTGAATATTTTTCGCCTATCAGGGACAAATCGCTCCCAAAATGTGATTTTTTGTATATCGGCGGAGGCTATCCCGAGGTTTTCAGATATGAGCTTTCAAAAAATAAAGAAATGCTCTCCTCGATAAGGTCATATGCAGAGAATGGTGGATGCATATACGCAGAGTGTGGAGGATTTATGTATCTTACCGAGCAAATCGAAGACAGCGGCATGGTCGGGATATTTGAGGGAAAGACTATGCTGACAAATAATCTTCAAAGGTTCGGGTATATCGATATTGAATTAAGGTCGGATTGCATGATGGGCAAAAAAGGAGATAAGCTTACAGCCCACGAGTTTCATAAATCGATTTCAGATGTTAAAGGGCCTATGCTCTATAGCATAAAAAAGACCATGGGCAATGGGACATGGGAGTGCGGTTATAGCTATAAAAATGTTCTGGCAGGATATCCGCATATAAATTTTTTAGGAAATATGAACGCATTTTTGTCAATGCTCGATTATGTGGAGCATCACAAAAGGAGATGATGTCATGTATATAAACGATCCGGTTGAAATAGAGAAAAGGAGTATGGAAATCATAGGGCAGGAAATAGGAGATACAGGATTTGACAGTGATGAGCTTGCTGTTGTAAAGCGGATGATACATACTACGGGAGACTTTGACTATAAGAATATAGCCGTGTTCAAGAACAATGCGGTAAGGTGTGGCATAGAACTTTTAAAGCGTGGCTGCAGGATATTCACAGATACGAGGATGGCATGGTCGGGAATCAACAAAAGGGCTGTTGAAAAATCAGGCTCTGTATTGAAATGCTATATAGATGATGAAAGAGCTGCCTACATGGCAAAAAAGAGCGGTACCACAAGGTCGTATGCGGCAGTGGAGATCGCATACAGGGAAGCTGTGGACATATTTGTCATCGGCAATGCGCCTACAGCGCTTTACAGGGTGGGAGAGCTGATTGATGAAGGGAAAGCAAACCCGTCTTTGGTCATCGGCGTACCAGTAGGCTTTGTAGGAGCTGCGGAGTCAAAAGAATATATAAGGAAATTCGATATACCTTCAATAACGACATCAGGGACAAAGGGAGGAAGCAACGTGGCAGCTTCGATAGTAAATGCCCTCTTGTATATGGCGGTGGGAAGATGAAAGGCATGTATGTTGTAAAGGATGGAAAGAGATTAAGGTGCGGCTATACCACTGGAAGCTGCAGCGCAGCCGCGGCAAAAGCCTGTGTGATGATGCTTGAAAGCGGAAAGGCGGTTGACAGTGTATCCATAGGCACTCCTTTAGGCATAACATTGGATCTGAAAATCATGGATCCGCATATAGATGACGGATATGCCTCATGTTGTGTGGTAAAAGACGGCGGAGACGATCCTGATGTGACCGATGGAATCAAAATATATGCAAGGGTTTCGAAAAGGGATGACAGCGATATAGTCATAGACGGAGGAGAGGGCATAGGCAGGATAACAAGAAAAGGGCCTTTCGGGAATATAGGGGACGCTGCAATAAATCCGGTGCCAAGAGCCATGATAAAGAATGAAATAAGAAAAGTCTCAAAATGCGGGTTTAATGTGCTCATATATGCTCCGGGAGGTGCTGAAATCGGCAAGAAGACATTCAATGAAAACATAGGAATTGAAGGCGGGATATCGATAATAGGCACATCGGGAATTGTAGAGCCTATGTCGGATAAGGCTCTTTTAAAGACAATATATATTGAAGCAGATGCCATATATGATGAGGGATACAGGGAGATAATACTTTTTCCAGGAAATTATGGAGAAAAGATGGTGGATGAAATAGGGCTTTCAGGGAAAAAAGTAAAGATTTCCAACTTTATCGGAGACTCCATATCATACTGCTATAATAAGGGATTTCGAAAGATCACATTAGTCGGCCATATAGGAAAGCTGTCCAAGCTTTCTATAGGTGCATTCAACACCCACAGCAGGGTATGCGATGTCAGGATGGAAGCCTTTATATATTATCTTGCCCTTGCAAAGGCTCCATATGAAATATTGGAGATGGTGAAAAGCTGTGTTACGACGGAAGAAGCACTTGACGTTGTGTTCGGCAATGGTTTCGGTTTTATCGTTCATGACATGAGAAAAGGATGCGTCGACAGGATAAGAAGATATATAAAAGATGACGCATTTGATATTGATATATATATGTATTCCATGAAATACGGGGTCCTGGAATGATAAGGGTGATTGGTGCCGGCCCGGGAGATATAAAGTATCTGACGGTTGAGGCTTATGAAATAATAAAATCTTCCAAGTGCATAGCGGCTTTTGGGAGGATTTCAAAGTTGGCTGAAAATATAGGAGCAAGTGTTATCAAGGTTGAAAATGTGGCTGACATACTAAAAATAATAGGCAAAGTGGAAAATTTGGACATACTTGCATCAGGGGACCCATGTTTTTTTGGAATAACCGAATATTTGGAGAAAAACAATATAAAAGTGGATGAAGTGATACCTGGACTTTCATCGTTTCAGTATATGATGGCAAAGCTCAATAAAAGCTGGGAAGGAGCAGGCTTTGTCAGCCTTCATGGAAGAGAAGCGGATATGCTTAAAAAAGATTTAAATGGCATGTCTGTCATACTTACGGATAGACATCATACACCTAGGCAAATATCGAAGATGCTTTATAATATGGGCATATCAGGGAAAATATATGCCGGCTTTGATCTTTCATATCCCGATGAAAAAATTATTGTAAAAAATATAGGGGAGGATGTGGAAAACTATTCCGACCTTTCTGTGGTGGTGGTAGAAAATGAGATGGATAAGGGATGAACAATTCATAAGAGGAGATACACCGATGACAAAATTTGAAGTGAGGATATCTTCGATTGCTGCATTGGAAATTGAAGAAGGCGATACCTTGATAGATATAGGCGCGGGAACTGGTTCCATATCTGTAGAGGCCGCACTTCAGGGAGCCATTGTTTATGCTGTGGAAGAAAGGCATGAAGCTGCAGAGCTTATAAAGCAGAATTCTCTAAAGTTTGATGCGTTTATCCATGTGAAAGAGGGCAGTGCGCCTGACGTGCTTTTGGATATGCCCAAGTTCAATAAATGTTTTATAGGCGGGAGCAAAGGCAGGTTGGTGCAAATATTCAACTGGGCCGACGCCAGCATAAACAGAGGAGGAATCATTGCGGCAAACTTTATAACACTAAAAAATTTGAACATATTTACAGCCCTTTTGAATGATAAAGATTATATTGATGTGGAGATAAAACTGCTGCAGGTATCCAATGTAGACAATATGGGGCTTTTAAAAGCATGTAATCCGGTATTCGTAGTAAGGGGGAGAAAGCATTGAAGAAAATATATGGTATAGGAGTCGGTCCGGGAGACAGCGAATATATCACATTAAAAGGCTATAGGATTATAAAAAATGCCGACATAGTGTTTTTGCCAAGCAACAAGGGAAAAAGTATTGCAGGTGAAATAGCAAAAGATTTTATAAAAGATAAGAAAACAGTATATATAGAATTTCCAATGGGGAAAGACAACAGCAAAAGATATAGAGAGGCTGCGAATATAATTGACAAGCATTTAGAAGATAAAGGCGAGGGAGTATTTTTGACACTGGGAGATCCCATGGTCTACAGCACGTTTTCATATATTATGAAAGAGCTTGAAAAGATAGGTATAAATGTGGAGTCGATACCTGGCATATCATCCTTCAATGCTGCTGCAAACCGTATAAGGATTCCCCTTACATTGAAAGGACAAAAATTTTATCTGACTGATGGAGATATAGATGAAGATATTCTGAAGCATTCAGATACTGTCTGCATATTAAAAACAAGCAAAAACAAGGAGAAAATACTGGACATGCTTGAAAGATATGGCTTTGCATACACATACATAAAAAGGTGCGGTTTTTTAAATGAGAGAATAATGAACAAGGCAGACGACATATTGAAAGATGATGATTACATGTCTCTCATATTGGGAAGGAGAAAAAATGATTAGTTTTGTGGGCGCCGGCCCGGGCGATGTTGATCTTATAACAGTAAAGGGCAGAAGGCTTATTGAAAAAGCCGACATAATCATATATGCGGGTTCGCTGGTGTCCTGCGGGCATCTTGATTTTTGCAAGGACGGATGCATAAGATATGACAGTTCAAAGATGACACTTGAAGAGATAATGGATGTGATGGAAAAAGGCTGGAGAAAAGGAAAAAATATCGTGAGGCTTCATACCGGAGACCCTACTTTATATGGGGCGATTAAAGAACAAATGGATAGGCTTGATGAACTTGATATCAAATATGAGGTTATACCTGGTGTGAGCTCTTTTACCGCAAGCTGTGCTGCCATAAGATGTGAGTTTACGCTTCCAAATCTCAGCCAGACAGTCATAATAACAAGGCTGGAGGGCAGGACGCCGGTTCCTGAGAGCGAAAGCCTTGAGCTTTTAGCATCGCATAAGTCATCGATGGCGATATTTTTATCTGTTGGAAATATAGACGATGTGGTTGAAAAGCTAAAAGCAGGCTATGGAAGATCAGACGTCCCTGCTGTTGTCGTATACAAGGCTACATGGAAAGACCAGAAAATAATAAGAGGCACGCTTGATGATATTGCAGATAAAGTAAAGTCAAAAGGCATAAAAAATTTTGCACAGATACTGGTGGGCGACTTTATAAACGGCAAATATGGAAGGTCAAAACTTTACGATCCGTCATTTTCACACAGCTTCAGAAAGGCGGAAAAATGAATATTGCCGTAATATCGTTTACAGATGCTGCATCAACCATTGCAACTAGGATTTGCTCAAAAATGAAAAACGCCGACATGTACGATAACAGGAGCTGCTGCAGAGGAGTTAAATCAAAAATAGGTTCGATATTCAAAACATATGACGGCATAGTATTTGTTTGCGCTGCAGGAATAGCGGTCAGGATGATTGCCCCTTATATAAGTGATAAGAGAAAAGATCCTGCCGTGGTGGTTGTTGATGATATGGGAAGATTCGCGATAAGCCTCCTGTCCGGACATATAGGCGGTGCAAATGATCTGGCGCGGAAAATATCTGCGTTAATCGGAGCGCAGGCCGTGATAACGACAGCATCAGATTCCAGAGGGATAGAATCAGTGGATATGTTTGCAAAAAGGTGCGATCTTTATATTGAAAATATGGAGGATGTAAAAAAAATAACTTCCATCATGGTAAACAAAGGAGCGATAAGATTTATAACCGAAACGAGCGACATAATAAATTATCATAATATATCCGATGCCGACTTTGAGGGCAGCATATATGTTACATCAAAGGGAAAGGAAGATTTTATCCGCCCATGTTGTATACTAAGGCCTAAAAATCTTATGGTGGGGATAGGATGCAAAAGAGGCAAGATTAGAGACGACATATTGAACGCGATATATAAGGTGTTCAAGGACAATAACCTCAGCATCAAATCGATAAATGCAATAGCCAGCATAGATTTAAAAAAAGATGAAAAAGGCATAATAGAAACCTGCAAATATTTAAATTGCAGCTTTATCGTATTTTCAGCAAATGATATAAAACGCGTACAGGACAGATTCAAGAAAAGTGCTTTCGTGGAATCAAAAGTAGGAGTCACTTCAGTATGCGAGCCATGTGCGTACCTTGCAGGAGGAGACATAATAGTCGGAAAGACATGTATAGACGGAGTGACCGTGGCAGTGGGAAGGATGATATAGCGATGGCAAAACTTTATGTTGTAGGCATGGGTCCGGGATCAGTTGAAAACATGACATTAAAAGCATACAATGCCGTAAAAAATTCGGATGTTATTGTGGGCTATACTTTTTATATCGATTTGCTCAAGGAACTTACCGAGGGCAAGGAGATAATATCAACAGGAATGCATGGGGAGATTGAAAGGTGCACTATGGCAGTGGAAAAAGTAAAGCAAGGTTTTAATACTGTGATAATAAGCACAGGTGATGCAGGGCTATACGGAATGGCCGGCCCAATCCTTGAAATAGCCGACGGCATAGATGTGGAGATCATCCCCGGAGTCACCAGCTCTTTTGAAGCAGCGGCAGAACTTGGAGCACCGATAATGCATGATTTTTGCACAATAAGTTTAAGCGACCTTTTAACGTCATGGGATACGATTGAAAAAAGGATAAGGTGCGCCTGCGAAGGGGATTTTGTAATAGCATTGTATAATCCGAAGAGCAAAGCAAGGAAAGATAATTTAAGAAAAGCCATGGATATAATATCTGAATATAAAAAACCTGATACGCCTGTTGGGATTGTGAAGAATGCAGGGAGGCAGGGAAATGAAAAGAGGATAACAACCATTTCAGATATAGATTATGATTTTGTTGATATGAGAACAGTGCTGATAATAGGAAACAGCAGTACATATATAAAAGGAGAAAAAATTATAACTCCAAGGGGGTATAAGATTTGATATGGATAATAGGAGGCACATGTGAGGCGGTTGAGCTTGCAGAGAAAATAAAGGGCAAGCATAAATACATAATAACTGCTGCAACGGAAAGTGAAAAGGAGTTTATTGATAATGAGAGCCTCGTTGTATGCCGCATGGACGAAAAGGCAATGGAAGATTTCATAAAACGCAATTCAATAAAGCTCGTCGTCGATGTGTCCCATCCATATGCATTTGATGTAACCAAAAATGCTAAGGAAGCCTCTTATAAATGCAATATCGAATATATAAGATATGTAAGAAGGAAAACAGCTGACACAAAAGGCTGCATATGCCTGGATTCGGTTCAGGATTGCCTGAAATTTTTAAAGACAGTAAACGGCTGCGTATTCTTTACAACAGGATCGAAGAACATAAGGGAGTTTGAATCTGTAAGAGGGAAGAACAGATTCATATATAGGGTGCTGCCTTCAGTAGAAAGCATCAAGCAATGTCTGGACAACAATGTAAAGATGAAGGATATTATCGCATCCTTGGGACCTTATAGCGAGGACTTTAATGCCGCAATGTTTAAGGAATATGGTGCAAAGTACGTTGTAATGAAAGACAGCGGCGTTCAGGGAGGCACAGATGAGAAGATAAGGGCATGCAGAATTCTTAATATAAAAGCAGTCATAATCGGCCGGAGGGATGAAGACGGGATAAGCGATATTGATGATATAATAAAAAGATTTGCATTAGTATTAAGCTTTGCAAGAACGCAGAATAGATAATTGGTATAAAATACAAATCCGAACCCATCTTTTGAGATAAGGTTCGGATTATTTGATTTCTGGTGCCGCTGATCGGAGTCGAACCGATATGGTATTGCTACCGCGGGATTTTGAGTCCCGTGCGTCTGCCAATTCCACCACAGCGGCATATAATGACGACAAAAATTATAATATCATATGGTATAATAAAAATCAAGCATATGTGATATATGAAAAATAGAATAATACCGCATGCGATATGAACAGCAGCATAAAACTATCCGATTCATACTATAAATATTGATAAGCAGCCCTTCCATTTTTAACGTGGATACATTAACATAGAATAAAGAGAAGTATGCATTGCGAGGTGAGGATTTTGAATTACCCCGAAAAAGAACTTGTCAGGAAAAGCAGGAATGGGGACATTGAGGCTTTTGAAAGCCTCATACAATCATATGAAAAAAGGATTTTTAACATAGCATACAGGATGACAGGCGACAGGGAAGATGCATACGATATATCACAAGAGGTTTGCATTAAGATATATAAGTTTATAAAAAAATTCAGGGGAGACTCTTCTTTTGGAACATGGGTATATAGAATCACATCCAATGTTTGCATAGATGAATTGAGGAAAAGAAAAGCAAATGTAATACCCTTTACCATAACAAATCCTGAAGGGGAATATGAAATTCCTGTGGCGGATAGGGACAAACTCCCTGATGAGGCTTATGAAAGCAAAGAATTATCTGAAGCCATAAGACTGTGCCTGCTGCAGCTCGAACCTAAATACAGGGTGATGATTGTGCTTAAAGATATATATGGGTATAAGTATGAAGAGATATCGAAAATACTTAATATAAATATGGGTACCGTCAAATCCAGGATAAACAGAGCAAGAAAACTGCTGAAGGATGAACTGGAAGCGGGGAACCTTTTAGGTACCAATCCGTCTAAAAAGTGAAGGGAGGGTATTGTATGAAATGTTCAGATGCTGAAAAACTGCTTTCTGCTTATATTGACGGTACGCTAAATGATGATGATAAAGCAAAGTTTGAAGAGCATATTGATAATTGCTCGGCTTGCAGGCGGGAATACCATATTATGAATGCTATGATTGTTTCTTGCCGCAAACTTGGCGACATAGACCTTCCTGAGAACTTCAGGCATGATCTTCACGAAAGGCTTATCAAAGAAAAACGTTTAAAAAAGAGAAGCATATATCGATTCATAGGAAAATACAAGGCTTTAGTCGCAGCATGCCTGATGCTTGCAGTGGTGCTTGGGACTGCTGCAGGAATCGGCTTGTTTGGAGGATCCCCTAAAAGGTCTGCATCTACCGCACAAAGCCAGAAAGCAAGCGGCAGTGCCAAAGATGAGAAAATGATAAGCAACGATGCAAAGCTATTTAGCGCACCGTCATCGCCGGCATTGGATCGGAAAAGCCCGGAAAATGGCACGGGTACTGCAAACTCTTCGGATAATTTTGTGAATGTAAATATTTCTAAGGCAGAGTATGATAAATATTCAAAAGATATAATTTCTTTTATAGAAAGTATTGAGGGGCAGAAAATTTCATCAACACCTCTTCAATATACCATACCCAAAAAATTTACCAGCGAGTTCATAAGCAAAATGAAGGATTCATTTAAAATATATGATGTCATGGTAACACCGGCGGATTCGGCTCCTGAAAACGATGATGCAAGACCCAAAGGTGAATCTGCTGAATACAAAGCTATCATACAGATAAATATTAACGAGTAGTCGAAATCTTCCAACCGAAAGGTTTTTAATCGGATATATATGAACCATAAAATTGATGTTTAAAAGGAACATGTCTTAATGCAGACATGTTCCTTTTAATTATGGATTGCACAAGAGGGAAAAATCTCAACAAAGCCGAACATCAATCCACCATGCGGCATGCAAACATGGATCATATGAATAACAGCGATATGGTATAATAAGAGGGAATTATATAGATATAATAAATATTACATGCTTTAAAGGAGATTTTTATGGAGAGGGAAAAAATAGTTATAATCGATGGAAACAGCCTTATGAATAGGGCTTTTTACGCTCTTCCGCCTTTTACGAATTCCAGCGGGGTTCATACCAATGCCGTATATGGTCTGGTAAACATGCTGTTTAAGATAGTGAATGATGAAAAACCTGACTATGTCGCTGTTGCGTTTGATAGAAAAGCTCCTACTTTCAGGCATTTGAAATATGCCGAGTACAAAGCCGGAAGGAAAAAGATGCCTCCCGAACTGAATGAGCAGTTCCCGATAGTCAAGGAAGTGCTCAAGGCGTTTAAAATAGGAATATATGAGATAGACGGATATGAGGCTGACGACATAATAGGCACAGTCGCAGACAAATGCGGAAAGAGCATGGATGTGCTGATATATACAGGCGACAGGGACGAACTCCAGCTTGTTGGGAAAAGTACAAAAGTCGCCATAACTAAAAGGGGCATAACCGATGTTGATGTATACGGCGAGGAGGATATGCTAAAAAGGTATGGGGTGACCCCTAAACAGTTCATAGATATAAAGGGCTTGATGGGGGATCAATCCGATAATATACCGGGAGTTCCCGGAATCGGAGAGAAAACTGCAATAAAGCTCATCAAAGAATTTGGAAGCATAGAGAACCTCATAAAGAATTCTGAATCCATAACCGGTAAAAAGGTCAAAGGCTTGATTGAAGAATATGCCGAGCAGGCATTATTCAGCAAGAAGCTATCTACAATAGTTACCGAGGTCCCTGTGGAATTCGATCTAAATGAGATAAAGATAAGGGAACCTGACACGGATAAGCTTACCGATATTTTTAAAGAGCTTGAATTTAAAAGCTTGATGGATAAAATACCGAAAAAAACAGCTCAAGAAAGCGTCCAAAGTGCCGGGATAAAGCATTGTGAAACTATCGATGCTAAAAATATCAATGCTGTCTTAAAAAAAATACATGATGCTAAAAAAGTATCGATTGTATTTGATCTAAAGGGCACGGATTTTTACAGCACCGATATAGAGGGCATCGGAATATCCCTTGATGGTGAGGAAGGGCTCTATATACCTCCCGACCACAGCATAATATATTCCCTAAGAGAATTGTTTGAGAATCCGGACATAGAAAAGATATGCCACGATGCCAAGGCCGGTTATGTTAGCCTGTATAAGCACGGCATTAGGTTAAGCGGCTTGAAATTCGATACGGCCATAGCATCCTATCTTTTGAATCCGTCTGAAAGCACATATGGTGTTGATGAGCTTACAAGAAAGTATATGAATGAGAGCATACCTTCCGAAAAGGAAGTAAAAGAGATGATGAAATCCGGCGAAGGGATGGATATTGCCAGGGATTATCTTTGCACAAAGGCAATTTATGTATACCGGCTCTATGATGTGCTCTCCAAAAAGCTTGAAGATGATGGAATGAAGAGATTATACGAAGATGTGGAGCATCCCCTTATTGAGGTGCTGGCATCCATGGAAATAGAGGGATTTACAGTTGATAGGAAAATACTTGAAGAGCTGTCGGGCGAGTTCGGAGATGAAATAGACATCTTGACATCACAGATATATGATCTGGCGGGTGAAGAATTTAATATAAATTCGCCGAAACAGTTGGGAACAGTGCTTTTTGAAAAGCTTGATCTTCCCGCTATAAAGAAGACCAAAACCGGATATTCCACTGATGCCGAAGTGCTTGAAAAGTTGTCCGATAAACATGAGATAGTCAAGAAGATATTGGAATACAGGCAGATTATGAAACTAAAATCCACATATGTTGACGGACTTTTAAATATAATAAAGGAAGACAATAAGATTCATTCGACCTTTAACCAAACCGTGACCTCCACTGGAAGGATAAGCAGCACCGAACCCAACCTTCAGAATATACCGGTCAGGCTTGAGTTGGGCAGGCGCATAAGAAAAGTATTTGTGCCTTCAAACGATGATTTTCTGATATTATCTGCGGATTATTCACAGATAGAACTTAGGGTTTTAGCACATATTGCAGGCGATCCGAATCTTATTGATGCATTTTATAAAAAACTCGATATACATAAAAAGACTGCATCAGAAGTATTCAACGTTCCACTTGAGGATGTGACCCCTCTTATGAGAAGCAGAGCCAAAGCTGTAAATTTTGGAATCATTTATGGCATAAGCGATTATGGATTGTCAAGAGGTCTTCATATAAGCAGGAAGGAAGCAAAATTGTATATCGACAGTTATCTTAACAGATACAGCGGCGTAAAAAAATACATGGACGAGATAGTCAAGAAAGCCAAAAAAGACGGCTTTGTCACAACGATATTAAACCGCAGAAGATATATACCTGAAATAAAATCTTCAAATTTTAATGTGCGCTCATTTGGTGAAAGGCTGGCCATGAATACTCCGATACAGGGAAGCGCGGCCGATATAATAAAGATTGCAATGGTTAGGGTCTATAAAGCATTGAAAAAGAGAAAACTCAAATCAAAGCTCATATTGCAGGTACACGATGAGTTGATACTTGAAGTCTCAAAGGATGAAATGGATGAGGTCTCAACTATAGTGAAGGATGGAATGGAAAATGCAATGAAGCTTGACGTGCCGCTTGTTGTCGATATAAATACAGGCCGTAACTGGTTTGAGGCCAAATAGGAGCAGCCATGAAAGTTATAGGATTGACAGGCGGTATTGCCACCGGAAAGAGTACTGTTTCAGGAATGCTTGCAAAATTGGGAGCAGAGATAATAGATGCAGATAAGATAGCACGTGGAGTCGTAGAGCCCGGCCAAAGATGCCTGGATATGATTGCGGCAAAGTTTGGAAAGAACGTGCTCAAGAGCGATGGTACGCTTGACCGAAAAAAGCTAGGCTCGATCGTTTTCAGCGATAAGAGGAAGTTAAAATTGCTGAATGACATTACCCATCCTGAGATAAGAAAAATTATAGAACAAAGGTTGAAAAGTATTGAGACGAATGGGAAAAGTGATGCTGTTGTTGTAGATGCTGCCGTATTGATCGAATCCGGCATGGATGATATGGTAGATGAGGTGTGGCTGGTTTATGTGGATGATGACATACAGCTTGAAAGGCTCAAAAAAAGGGACAATATAACCGATGAGGAAGCCGCAGTGAGGATATCGTCCCAGATGCCCTTCTCACAGAAGATGCATCATGCCGATTGCATAATAGACAACTCAAAAACCATTGAACATACTAAAGAGCAGGTTGAGAAATTATGGAGTGAACTGTTTCAAAAAAAGAGCAGATGATGCATCATGCCTTATTGAAGCTTTATGATGCATGGTAACTGGAGGGAAACCGTTGTTTTCAAAGTTCAAAATAAAATTTATATTTATCGTGTTGATTGCAGCAGCCGTTGCAATTTTGATATGGCAACATAAGCGTATAATCAGTTCTTTCTATCCTTTGAAATACAATGATTTGATAATAAAGTATTCAAGCGAATACGGGATTGATCCGTATTTGGTAAGTGCTCTGATAAATGTTGAAAGCCATTATAATCCGAAAGCACAGTCCCATAAGGATGCAAAGGGGCTCATGCAGGTAACCCCTCAAACAGGCAAATGGGCAGCTCAAAGCCTGTCGATCGACAGGTTTGATGATACAATGCTTTTTAATCCTGAAGTCAACATAAAGATAGGCTGCTGGTATTTATATAATTTGAGCCGCGAGTTTGATATATCTCCCTCAAATACCGATTATGTGGTGCTTTTGGCGGCCTACAACGGAGGAAGCGGGAATGTGCGCAAATGGCTTGGCAATAGAGAATACAGCATGACTGGCACCGAGCTTGACAAGATACCTTTCAAAGAGACCGACAGATATGTAAGAATGGTGCTTATAAATTATAAAATATATAGATGGCTTTATCCAAAGTTTTAACAATGATGTTGATTTTGAGCAATCTTGTTCACCCGTTCGTACTTTTTAAGTTATAAGTTTGCTATCCATATAAATATAATCACGACATGTAAATAAAGTGCCGTGATTTGTTTTTTGTGATGCAAGGTTCCTGCAATGCCTAAGTTTTTCATGTCATATAAAAGTTAAGCTGTGCTCCTCATCTTTTTATGAAGGAAAATCAAGATTTATATAGAATTTATATTGTATTATAATTTAGTGCATTCGTTAGGTAGAGCCTGCAGTAAAAAGCGGATTTTAAGCCTGCTAATGAAGCATGGTATGGATTTAGTGTAGAAGGATTGCGGTGATGATATGTTGTCTTTATATATAAAAGATAAAAGCCTCATAATCAAGGATGTGGATAAGGGACAGATTGCCCAAATAGCAGAATGGTTTAATGGCAGAGAAAAAGAGCATTATAGGTATGCTATGGGTATGGACGGTCCTGTAAAATATGAGGATCTGCATGAAAAGTATCTTGAATCCCTCGTAAGTGTCAGCGAATTTTTCCTGAGCGTCAATTTGGATGACGTGCTTGTGGGTTTTGTAAAAGGAAGGCTGGACTATCGCAACGAAGGGGAAATATGGATAATGGCAATACTTATAGATAAAAAGTTTCAAAACCAGGGAATAGGCAAAAGGATAATAAAGCTCATAATGCGAGAATCCGCTGAAAGATTTGGAATAAAAACATTTTATGCAGGCATAGTCGAGGACAACAAGCAGGGTATGGCTTTCTGGAAAAGTCTCAAATTCTGTGAATACAGGCAGTCAAAGGGATATTTCACACTTCACAATAAAAGCCGTGACTTGATGATAATGTACAGGAAAATATGATTGGGCTTGTTAAACAGTATTATTGATTTTTAGATGATGAAATGCAAAGCCTGTGGCAATCATTTTTGGATTCTTGTCCGATTCTTTTCATATATTATGGGCCATGTTAAATATAATGGTATTATGAAGAATATTGAAGGCATGGATTAAAACCAAGGCTATGTTAAAGTGCTTTGTTAAACAGTGCAAAGGCAAAATATAATCTCAAATTCAAGGAATGCGGCAAACTGCAAATTAAAAGGGCAACAACAACTTAAACCAACGGCTTTATACTATTATTAATATTGAGCAAACACATCGGCTGTAAATATAGTATTTTATCAAGGCCGATATGTTATATATAAAGCTGGACTTTGGGAGGCAGTATGTGATTATCCCGCGGGAGGGCGGTATGGGTATTTTACCCCATGTTCTTTTACAACTCCTTAAAGCCGCTAAAGGAGTGTTTGTTATGAATGCAATTGCCAAGAAAGTATTTATTCTTGCCGCATTTTCTTTGGTGTTAATATGCATTTTCCATATGGACCAGGCTTTTGCAGCATCAAAGTCATCTTCTAAAATCGCTTGCAAGCGTTCAAGCAATGTTTCATATAAAAGAAAATATAAGGTTGCTTCAAGAAGCATGGTTTCTTCTGCAAATAAAGTGGATTCGAATAGCATAATCCGTTATGCAAAGAACTACCTTGGAACCAGATATGTCTACGGGGGTTCAGGACCCGGTGCATTTGACTGTTCAGGCTTTACCAGATACGTTATGGGCAGGTTTGGGATAGACTTACCTCATTGTTCATATGATCAGTTTTCATATGGAGTGATAGTATCAATGGAAGGTTTGAAACAGGGGGATTTGATATATTTCGCAACATCAGGCGGAAATATGATCTCTCATGTAGGCATATATATAGGGGACGGCTATTTTATACATGCATCGTTGCAAGGTGTGGAGATAAGCAGCCTTGGCAGCAGTTATTACAGCAGCAGATATGTGGCAGCAACAAGATTGATAACTTAAAGCTGATGTGTTTGTTTGCTTTAAGTTGTATGGGAAGTTTCCCCGCCTTAAGTTTTAAGGCGGGGAAACTTCATTTTTATACCATGATTTAAAAATAATAAATGAGAGATGCAGCGTCGCTATGACGATTCAATATGGTAAAATTAGGTTATAAAGAATGCTTGATCTGGAGGGTTGATGCATGAGATATACAAGGTTTGAGTTCAAAAACATAAACAGCATAAACAGAAAGAGGACATTGACCAAATTCTTATTGATTTTGCCGTTTATAATCGCTCTTGGATTCATGTTATCCAAGCTGTTCATACTGCCCAATATTTTAGAAAGAAACCCCCAAGATGAAAAGGTTAAGTACGTATATCAGTATATGGAATCCAGAAGTTTTTACTTGGTGCAAATGGGAGCATTTGCATCTTCCGATAATGCCAAGGCATATGCCGAAACATTGAGGAACAATAATATACCTGCATATGTAGACAACAGCGGTAAATATTCATTTGTATTGAGCTATGCCGGGGCTGACAGAAAAACGGCAGAGGACAAATTAAAATATTATAAATCCAATGGATATATCTGCCTGATAAAACAGATTGATATAATACCTTATAACCTGCAAGGTGAAAATGCTTTGGATGATAGGTACATACTTTTAAGCAGGCTTGTCAATGAAGCTGGTTCATTTATCGACTGCTGTTCATCGTCATTTGACAGTTTTGAGCAGGAAAAGATCGATTATAGTGTTTTAACTAAAAACATAAAAAAGCTTTACATGAATGTCAATGAGTGCTTAAATGAATACGTAAATTTAAAAAATGTACAAGTGCCAGAGGAGGAATATGAAGGATGGAGGGAACTTGATAGAATCATGAATGATATTATCGACATTGATAACGATAGTGATTTATATGTAAAATTCAATGAAAAACTTATACAGGCTATATATGGATATCTGAGATTGGCTGAGATGATAAAGCCTTAATTCGTGAAGAAGCGTGTTGATTATAAAGGATGGTAAGTCTGCGACATATAGCTTATTGAGTTAAATGTGTACATATCTGCATATAATTGACACGATAATTAAGTTATATATAAGTTTCTGAATACTTGTTTGAGTTTTGATTAAATGGTAAACTATTATGAGGAATAAGGTACATTTTTATATTTCTATGGAATAAATATCGCCCAAGGGGGAAAAATCAATGGTAGGAAGGAAGCGAAGGGGATTCGGCTTTTTAATCTATCTATCCCTAATCTGCTGTATAGCAGGAAGCTTTTTAGGGGACCTGATTAAACCTTATCTTCCGGATGCATTGAATAAAAGTTTCAACATTGGATTTAGTCCTTTCCCTCTGGATCTTAAAGTTGTAAAGTTCACATTAGGATTCAGCCTTCAGCTGAATGTAGTGTCGATACTAGGATTACTCGTCGCTATAATATTATATACCAAATTCCTATAGTGGGGGTATGGCAATGAAGGTGATTTTGGCTTCAAAATCCAGCAGGCGAAGCGATATACTAAGTAACATAGGTCTGAAATTTGATGTTGTAAAAAGCGGGTGCGATGAATCATATGATGTTTCGATGAAACCTGAAGATGTGGTGAAGTACCTGTCTTATAAAAAAGCTTATAATGTTGCAGAAAATTTGAGGTATGATGCACTGGTAATAGGTGCGGATACCATAGTGGTGCTTGACGGTATGATTATGGGAAAGCCTAAAAGTACAAAAGATGCTTTTGACATGTTAAAGAAGCTTTCAGGAAGATGCCATACCGTATATACAGGCATATGCGTTATAAAAACGCAGTCACTTGAGAAGCTGGTTGATTTTGAGTCAACGATTGTAAAAATAAAAGATCTGTCCGATGAGGAAATAGAGAATTACATAAAATCAGGCGAGCCTATGGATAAAGCAGGAGGATATGCAATCCAAGGGCTGGGCAGCCTTATTGTGGAAAGATTGAATGGCTGCTATTTTAATGTAGTCGGCTTGCCGGTTTACAAGCTTTCATGTATGCTCAAAAAGTTTGGCTTGGATCTTTTATCTGGGGAAATATAGATTCTTAAGCTGTAGTTGAGGATGTAGTATGGAAAATCTGAATCGAAAACATACAATAAAAGATATACCTGAGGAAGAAAGGCCGAGAGAGAGGATGGAAAAGTTTGGTCCGGAAGCATTATCAAATTCCGAACTGCTTGCAATAATACTGCGTACCGGCACAGCATATGAATCTGCCTTGGACATATCAAACAGGCTTTTAAAGGAAGGCAACGGCATAAAATGCCTTTATGAATACAGTTTTCAGGAATTGAAACATATTAAAGGCATTGGCAATGCCAAGGCATCACAGATAAAGGCTGCACTGGAGCTTGGCAGGAGGCTTAAATCATACAAAGATGGAAGCGATATCTACATTAAAACTCCACATGATGCTGCAGAACTTGTGATGGAAGATATGAGGCACCTTAAAAAGGAATGCCTGAAGCTTATGATGTTGAATACAAAAAATATGGTGATTTCTATAAAGGACATATCGGTTGGAGGCTTGAATTTTTCAGTCGTGCATCCGAGGGAAATATTTGTTGAAGCAATAAAGGTTTCAAGCGCTTCAATAATCATATTCCATAATCATCCATCGGGTGATCCATATCCGAGTCAGGAAGATATAGATGTAACGAAAAGAATTTATAAAGCAGGTAAGATTGTTGGAATTGATTTGATAGATCATATTATTATAGGCGATAATAAATTTTCAAGTCTTAGGGAAAAGGGTATAATCTAATGCAGAGGATATTGAAAGGGGACAATTAAATTGGGTTTATTCGGTTTATCTAAAGATATAGGAATTGATTTGGGAACAGCTAATACTTTGGTTTATATAAAAGGAAAAGGCATTGTGTTAAATGAGCCTTCAGTGGTAGCTATAAAAAACGATTCGACAAGACAGCCGCTGGCTGTAGGAGAAGAAGCAAAGCAGATGATAGGTCGTACCCCAGGCAATATAATTGCCATAAGGCCTATGAAGGATGGAGTTATTGCTGACTTTGACATTACTCAAGCAATGCTGAAATATTTCATAAGAAAGGTATTTAACAAAAGTTCATTTGTAAAGCCCAGGATCGTGGTATGCTATCCGTCAGGTGTAACCCAGGTCGAAAAGAATGCTATCGAAGAGGCAACATATCAAGCAGGCGCCAAGGTCGTGTTCATGCTTCCGGAGCCAATGGCTGCGGCAATAGGAGCAGGACTGCCTGTAAATGAGCCAAGCGGAAGCTTGGTCGTGGATATAGGAGGAGGAACGACTGATGTCGCAGTAATATCTCTGGGCGGCATAGTGACAAGCAAATCCCTGAGGATAGCCGGTGATGAGATGGATCAGGCTATAGTTTCATATATAAAGAGGGAATACAGCCTCATGATTGGTGAACGCACGGCTGAACAGATTAAAATCGAAATAGGTTCAGCATATCCTCAAGATGAAGAGAAATCCATGGAAATAAGAGGACGTGACCTTGTCACAGGTCTTCCAAAAGTTCTTATGATATCATCTTCCGAAGTAAGGGAGGCTTTGAGCGAACCCGTGAATACAATAATAGACGCGATTAAATCAACTCTTGAGAAAACACCGCCTGAACTAGCTGCGGATATAATGGATAAAGGTATAATGCTTACAGGAGGGGGTGCACTCTTAAGCGGCTTTGATGAGCTTATAAAGAAAGAGACAGAGATGCCGGTCAACATTGCGGAGGAACCTCTTGATTGCGTGGCAATAGGAGCCGGGAAATCTCTTGATAATATAGACAAATTAGGCCCGGTGAGTTCCATGTCCCTATCGAAAAAAAACAGGTAGGAAGTGGTTTTATAGATGCGCCGTATTTTGCAAAATAAATTGCTGACGATAGTTGTTGTGTTAAGCCTTGTTTTTGTTGTATTCATAGGAGTAACCGCATCAAGGAAGGACAGGGTAAGCATATTTGAAGGGATCGTGGGCAATGTCATAACACCTGTCCAGAAATATCTTTATATAGGCGGCCAGAAGATAAGCAATATGTTTGGTTTTATATCAAATATATCTGTGATGAGCAGCGAAAACTTGGAATTGAAATCAAAAGTCGAAGAACTTGAAAAACAGCTCATTGACTATCAAGCGACAAAAGCTGAAAATGACAGGCTCAGAGAAATGCTTGACTTTAAAAACGAAAATAAATCCTATTCTTATTTAGGAGCAAATGTTATAGGAAAGGGATCGGGAAGCTGGTACGATGTATTCATAATAGATAAAGGAAGCAATCAGGGCGTCAAAAAATTTTATCCTGTAGTAACAAGTAAAGGACTTGTTGGACAAGTTATGGAGACAGGCCCTAACTGGTCCAAAGTAATGGCCATTATAGACGAAAATAGCCGTGTAGGCGGATCTGTGAGCCGAAGCGGGGATCAAGGCATGGTTCAGGGCATGCCTGGATTGAATGGGGATAAAAACTGCAAGATGATGTACCTTCCCGTAAGTTCAACCGCAAAGCCCGGAGATTTTGTGGTTACATCAGGAATCAGCAAGTTTTTTCCGAAGAATATAATGATAGGCACCATAGTTGAGGTGAATGATGATATGTCCAATTTTGTGAAATCCGCAACCATCAAGCCGAGCATAGATTTTACAAAACTCGAAGAGGTATTTATTATCACAAATGCCATAAGCGACGACGATTATCCGGCGGGAGAGAGTTAATGTGAAAAAATTATATTTACCGCTGCTTTTGATATTATTGGCAGCTTCTCAAAACAGTTTGTTCGTTCATTTGAAAATATTTGGTGTCATACCTGATTTGGTGCTTATATTTGATATATGCGTAGTACTGGCTGTCGGGAACCCATATGGTACTATAACGGCTATGCTTGGGGGAATTATAGTTGATACTTTTTCGGGAGCCCCATTTGGAATACAATCGATCGGCTATATGGTTTCCGTGTACCTTATAGGAGCTGTTGAGGGGAAAATATACAAGGATAATATATTCGTGCCCGGCATATTTACTTTTTTAGGATCAATAGTGAAAGAGTCGATAGTCGGCGCTTTTTTATATCTGACAGGGGCCCAGATAAGCTTTTATCCATATTTATTGAAGTTTATCATACCGCTTGCTATATATAATACAGTGCTGGCTGCGATATTTTACAGGTATATAGGAAAACTTATGGTAAAGCTTTCATTGAATAAACCTGGCGGTTTTAATGCATAATCCAAACTGAAGGACTATCTGTTTTAAAGACAGATTAAACTATAGGCTATATTAAAGTATAACGAGGCGATAGATTTTCCCACTTGCAATGGACGGGTATTCTTTCGGTTTTCAGGCTGTGAACTAATCTTTCGCCTCGTTGAAACGCAGTAAGGTAAGAAAATTTTTCTACAACCGAAAAATTTTCTACTAATGCGTTATAATGTTGATTTTGAGCAATCCAAGTGAGCGTGAACAAGATGTGGATGCTCAAAATAGAAGTGGAACCTAAATTTTAAAGAAGCAATACCTGAGATGGGTGATAGAATGGAGAAGAAAAAGTTTTTTACAAGATATACGGCTGCGATCATAATGGTTGTCATATCATTTTTGCTTTTGCTGTTCAAGCTTGCTGACATACAAATAGCGCGTGGCGAGGATTTTAGAAGACAAGCTCAAGATAAAAGCATAAGGACTGTTGATGATGAGGCACCAAGGGGGAAAATACTTGACAGAAACGGCCTTGAACTGGCAACCAATGTCCAAAGTTACACGATTTTCATGATGAAGCCTGAAGAAGAAGGAGAGGATTTAAATACAGTAATCGAGA
Source organism: uncultured Clostridiaceae bacterium (assembly GCA_937900065.1). GTDB lineage: Bacteria > Bacillota > Clostridia > Clostridiales > Oxobacteraceae > CALCDS01. The sequence continues at coordinate 28,753 of CALCDS010000320.1, forward strand.
GGCTTGTTGATATATTAAATAAGAGGAACGAAAAGATAAACGATGATTTCTGCATCAAGATAGAAAATGGGAGCAATGGAAAATATAATTTCAAGTTTGAATTTCCAAATAATAATACAGATGCTGAAGCAATAGCTCAATATAACGAAAAAGCAGCTAAAAGATGGAAGAAAGAAAATGGAATCAAAGAGAACTATACTGCAGAGCAATCGTTTTACTATTTAAAAGACATATATAAAATAAATCCGGTTCAAAAAGAGCATAACACTTTGAGTTTTATACGCCAAATCATGGTAATAAGGCAGATGTTGAAAGACAGGCAGTATGAAGCATATAAACCTGTTGAGATTGCATATGTGAGCAGAGAGACAGCTTTTGAGATAATGGAAAAAGGGCTTTATCTTCCCGGAGTCGACTATAAGTTGAAACCTTTAAGAAAGTATCCGTTCGGAGATATGGCTTCATTGATTATTGGAAGTCTTAGAAAGGTTCCGGATTCCAAAGCATCTGATTATGTTGACAGGCATTATGATATAAGCACGGACCTCATTGGAAGAGACGGGATTGAGGCATATGCCGAGGAAGATTTAAGGGGTGAAAAGGGAGGCAGGACCGTCAAGGTCGATGCGCTTGGAAGGATTGTTGAGGAGCTTGGAAAGCGTGATCCAATACCAGGCAACAATGTACTGCTGACGCTTGACAGCAGCCTTCAGAAAGTTGCCGAGAAATCATTGGATGATGTTATGCAGCAGCTAAGAAGCGGCAAACTTGATAGAGTGAGTTATCCATATGCTACAAGAGGTGCTGCCGTTGTCATAGATGTGAAGACAGGCGAAATTTTGGCAATGGCTAGCAGGCCTGGAGGATATGATCCCAATGCCATGGCAGCAACCGGAAGCATTGATTTGAACACCTGGAAAGTGCTGTCAGGTGACAAGAGCCTGTATCCTGAAATCAAGAATCCTGAAAGGATTCCAAAACCAATGCTTAATTTGGCAACTCAAAGCCCGGTTCCTCCGGGTTCCACATTTAAGATGATTTCGGCAATAGCCGGGCTTGAGACCGGCGCAATTACGCCTTCCACAATCATACGCGACCTTGGGGAGTATAAGGTTGTAAAGAACTTCCCGGGTGCTTGCTGGCTGTGGAATTACCATCCAGGGCAGACCCACGGAAATTTGAATGTAGTGAGTGCTCTGAAGGTTTCCTGCAACTACTTCTTTTTTGAGGTGGGCCACAGGGTGCACCTTAACAATTTGACAAAGTATGCTAAATTGTTTGGACTGAGCAATGAACCTACAGGGGTTGAAATAGCTGAAACCCCGGGTGATGTGGCAAATATTGAAGCTGCAAAGGCTACGGCTGTTTTGATATCTACGAGCAGCACTTTGAAGGATATATCTCAACCGGGATATGATAAGGAAATAGGTACTTTTGTACCAACCAAAGAACAGGAAAAGCTTATTAAAGACATGATAAGCAGTAATGATACGAGTGTTTCCAAATTGAAAGAGGCAGGCATAACCAGTGCCAAAATAAGATCAAGAATAATAGAAGGAGTAAGGATTGCTTATAGGGAATACAATAACCAGTGGATGGAATTGAATGCTGCGATAGGACAGGGCGATGATCGGTTCACGCCGCTTCAAGTAGCAAATTATATTGCAACTATAGCCAATGGAGGCACGAGATTGAGACCCCACTTGGTAAAGGAATATGTAAGCCCGGATGGCACAGTGCTTAAGAAAGTAGAGCCTGAGGTATTAAACAAAGTGGATTTGAAACCAGATACCCTCCAAACGGTGATACAAGGGATGGATGCCGTAACAGGAGAAGGAGGAACAGCCGGAAGCACATTTAGAAACTTCTCCATAAAGATAGCAGGTAAAACCGGTACGGCTCAAGCGTCCGGCGGAATGGACGATTATTCATGGTTTGCAGGCTTTGCTCCTGCTGATAATCCTCAAATTGCGGTGGCAGTCGTAATACATGAAGGCGGAGGCAAGGGAAGCGCCAATGTGGCTAGAACGTTGTTTGAACATTATTTTGGATTGGATAAACCGGCCCAAACAGTGACTCCATAGTTAAAATAAAGCATTATTAAATAATTTAAATGTCCCTGGCAGAATATCAAGGCAATTTGCCTTGATATTCTGCTTTATGTTAGGACCACGGCTTGTGATTTTAGCGCCGTGGTCCTATTGTTTTAAAAAATTATATATGTTTGCAGGAATTATTGTTTTTTTGAAGAAATTTAATACTTAAGGTAGCAATGGAGGTATCAAGATGGAAAGCGGTAATATTTTGTTTAAAGGTACAAAAGATGGCGTCATAGTCATGGTCAGAGGAAACAGCGACTACCTATCTGTTGAACAGGCTTTAAAGGATAAATTGCACAAAGCAGGGAATTTTTTTAAGGGCAGTAAGCTGTATATAGATTTTTCCCATGCTGATATCGATGAAGAACAGCAGTCTATTATTAAAAATCAGATAATGAAGGATTATTGTGTTGCTATTAAGGATATAGATGCCGGGAAAAATAAGATGTTCACCGGTACTTATGAAGGAAGAACCAGATTTATAAAAGGCACGGTACGTTCGGGACAGAACATAGAATTTTGGGGCAATATTGTAATAATAGGTGATGTAAATGCCGGCAGCCAGGTAGTGGCGGGCGGCAATATTATTGTATTGGGTGCACTCAGAGGAATGGTACATGCAGGGGCTTCAGGAAATGAAAAGGGAATCATAGCTGCTTATTCCCTGCAGCCTACGCAGCTTAGAATTGCAGGCATTATTTCGAGGGCTCCGGATGGTGAAAATGTAAAGCCTAAATGTCCTGAACTTGCCAGAGTCAAGGACAAACGTATCATTATAGAGCCCTATGTGCCGGATAAATTCTATGATTGATTGGAGGATAAATATGGGTGTTGCATATGTAATAACCTCGGGAAAAGGTGGAGTTGGGAAAACTACTACTACAGCAAATTTAGGAACGTCTCTCGCACTGCTGGGAAAAAGAGTGGCTGTTGTAGATGCGGATACAGGTCTTAGGAATCTGGATGTCGTGATGGGATTAGAGAACAGGATAGTTTATGACCTTGTTGATGTTGTAGATGGTCTATGCAGGTTGAAACAGGCATTGATACGGGATAAAAGGTTTGAAGGTCTGTATCTTTTGCCTACGGCGCAGACCAAAGAAAAAACATCGGTAAGGCCGGAACAGATGCAGAAGATATGCGATGAATTGAAACAGGAATTTGACTTTGTGCTTATAGATTGTCCGGCAGGAATTGAAAGAGGATTTGAAAATGCGGTCGCAGGAGCGGACAAGGCAATTGTTGTAACAGTTCCTGAAGTATCGGCAGTCAGGGATGCCGACAGGATCATAGGCAAACTTGAAGCAAGGGGGCTGACTGACCATCAGCTGATTATCAACCGGCTTAAGGCGGATATGGCTAAACGTGGCGATATGCTAAACATTGATGACATGATAGATATATTGTCTATAAAGCTTTTAGGCGTCATACCGGATGATGAAAAAATAATAGTATCCACGAACAGGGGCGAGCCTGTGGTGACCGACCAGGAATCGCTTGCAGGAAAAGCATACAGGAACATAGCCAGACGTTTGACAGGAGAAAAAGTGCCATTCCTGAATATTGAGGATGAAGAAAATCACGGATTCCTAAAGGGATTCTTTAAAAAATTATTTAGAAAATAGGGGGGAGGTTGGTGATAGATATGCTTAAGGCATTTAGTAAATACGGCAATGCAAGCAAGGATGTTGCAAAGGAAAGGCTAAAATTGATTTTGATACATGATAGAACAAATATACCCCCTCAGTTTTTGAATATGGTAAAGGGTGATCTTATAAAAGTGATATCCGATTATGCTGAAATCGATGAGGACGGCATAGAAATTACTATAAATACCGGTGAAGGAAGAGGAAGAAACAGCAATATTTCTTCACTTGTGGCAAGCATTCCGATTAAAAAGGTAAAAAATATGGGAAGATGATGCAATTTCGTAATACATATTTTTGAACGGGTTATGATTTTGGCTTTGTTTTGCATACAAAATATGCCGCAATCGTTATGATTGCGGCATATTTTATGC
>CALCDS010000321.1 GCA_937900065.1 uncultured Clostridiaceae bacterium
TCTGCAAATAAGCCCGATGTATATATGATGCTCTAAAAATTTCAACCTGATGCTTGCTTTTCATAAATCAGTCTGCAATCTTGTATATTTTAAGCCTGCTCTTTTCAATAAAAATAAGACCATAACCGTTAAATAACAGTCATGGTCTTATTATGGAGCAAAGTTCAATAAGACAAACTATCTTAATGTTTTGCTGAAGGCATTTAAATCGCTAGTTTGTTCGCTATTTCTTTCTACCCGAGAAAATATCTTTTCCTTTGAAAGCAGCACTATTGCCCAGCAGTTCCTCAATGCGCAGCAACTGATTGTACTTTACGATTCTCTCGGTTCTGCATGGAGCGCCGCTTTTAATCTGTCCGGCATTTACCGCTACCGCCACGTCTGCTATGCTAGTATCCTCCGTTTCCCCAGAACGATGGGAGATAACAGTGGTATAGCCGGCCCTGTGTGCCATCTGAATTGTGTCAAGCGTTTCAGAAAGCGTACCGATCTGATTGAGCTTAATCAGTATGGAATTTGCTATATTCCTCTTAATGCCTTCTTTCAAGATTTCCGGGTTAGTGACAAAAATATCATCACCTACCAATTGCACCCTGCCGCCAAGCCTTTTTGTCAAGGGAACCCAGCCATCCCAATCGTCCTCTGCCAGCCCATCCTCGAGAGAGACTATAGGGTATCTGCTGATCCAGTCCGAATAAAGCGCAATCATTTCATCACTAGTGCGGCCTATTTTTTCGCCTTGGAACACATATTTACCATCAATATAGAATTCGGAAGCAGCAGGATCTAATGCAATAGATACATCCTCGCCAGGCCTGTATCCTGTTTTTTCAATCGCTTCAACAATGAGTTTCAGTGCATCTTCATTGGTTGTAAGGTTTGGAGCAAAACCGCCCTCATCGCCTACTGCCGTGCTCATTCCCCTTCCCCTGATGACTGTTTTCAAGGTCTGATAAACCTCGGCGCACATTCTTAGTGCAGCTGCAAAGCTGTCAGCGCCAATAGGCACAATCATGAATTCCTGAACATCAACAGTATTATCGGCATGCTTTCCTCCATTCAATATGTTCATCATGGGGATCGGAAGCTCATACGAATTCACACCTCCAATATACCTAAACAGAGGAATGCCCAAAAAGTTGGATGCCGCTTTCGCCACTGCCAGAGAAACTCCTAAAATCGCATTTGCACCAAGCCTTGATTTATTTTTCGTACCATCCAATGAAATTAACAGGCGGTCGATCTTTCTCTGCTCCAACACGTCGAGTCCCACTATTTCAGGTGCAATAATTTTTATTACATTATCCACGACGGTTTTCACGCCTTTTCCGTGGAACCGGCCTTTATCATTGTCACGAATCTCCATAGCTTCCCTTATACCGGTTGAAGCTCCTGATGGCACAGCCGCCCTTCCCATGATCCCATTGTCAAGTTCAACGTCGACTTCAACAGTCGGATTCCCTCTGGAATCCAATATTTCTCTTGCTTTTAGTAAACTTATCTTTGCCATTTTA
>CALCDS010000322.1 GCA_937900065.1 uncultured Clostridiaceae bacterium
CTGGCATTAGATGATTGATTTATAGAAAAGAGAATGGGTAAATCGTGTTCTCTTTCTTTATGACAGGGGGCGTTAAGGTGAGTAAAAGTGAATATGTGCTTGAAATGGACAATATTTCCAAAACTTTTCCAGGTGTTAAAGCTCTCGACAATGTAACTTTGAAAGTACGCCCTGGTACCGTTCATGCTCTAATGGGTGAAAATGGTGCGGGAAAATCCACGCTTATGAAATGCCTTTTTGGGATATATAGACCAGATTTAGGAGATATATTGATTGATGGTAAAAGAGTACTGATAACTGATCCAAAGGTTGCGCTCGACTATGGCATTTCAATGATCCACCAGGAGCTGCTTTCTGTACCATATAGAAATGTTATGGAAAACATATGGCTTGGACGATTTCCTATGAAAAATATTGGACCGATTAAGCTGATAGATGATAGAAAGATGTATAACGATACAGTGAAGCTTCTTGAAAACTTAAAAATGGATATATATCCCAATACTCTTGTGGGGAGCATGTCTGCATCCAAAGTCCAGTTGATGGAAATTGCAAAGGCTGTTTCTTATAATTCAAAAGTGATAATAATGGATGAGCCGACATCATCATTGACAGAAAATGAAGTGGAGCATCTTTTCACGATAATCAGGGATCTCAAAAGCCGTGGCGTTGCAATAATTTATATAACCCATAAGATAGGTGAAATACATCATATTGCTGATGAAGTGACTGTAATGCGTGATGGAAAGCGTGTGGACACATGGCCTGTCTCTGAAATCAGTACGGATATGATGATATCAAAGATGGTCGGCCGTGAGCTTACCAAAATTTTTCCTCCCAGAAGCAATGTCCCGGGAGATGTGGTGTTCAAGGTCGAGGGTCTGACATCTCCTTTGCCTAATTCGTTTAAAGATATATCCTTTGAAGTTAAAAAAGGAGAAATATTTGGCATTGGAGGATTGGTCGGCGCTCAGCGTACCGAACTTGTTGAAGCCATATTTGGATTAAGGGGTATTAAGTCAGGAAAGGTATTCATAAACGGTAAAGAGGTGGATATAAAATCGCCTATAGATGCTAAGAAATATAAAATAGCGCTTCTTACGGAAGAGCGCCGCGCAACAGGGATTTTCCCTGTTTTAAATATTCTTGAAAACACGGTAGTGGCAAACATGAAAAGCTATGAAAAGAAAAACAAACTGCTTGATGAGAACAGAAGGATAAATGATGTAAATAAAAGTGTAGAAATGCTTGACATAAAGACGCCTTCATTCAGGACGCTTATAAAGGATCTATCAGGCGGAAACCAGCAAAAGGTGCTTTTCGCGAGATGGCTTCTTACGGAGCCTAATATATTGATACTTGATGAGCCTACACGAGGTATCGATGTAGGGGCTAAATATGAGATTTATACTATTATTGCAGATTTAGCAAAACAGGGTAAGAGCATTATTATGATATCTTCCGAAATGCCTGAACTAATCGGCATGTCCGATAGGATTATGGTGATGTGTGAAGGACGCCTTGCAGGCATAATTGAAGGCAATAAGGCTACAGAAGAAGAAATAATGCGGCTTGCGACAAAGTTTATAGCTTAGAGGGGGAGGGGCTAATAAATGGGCAACCCAAAGTTAAGAAGATTATTCAGCTTTTTTTCACAGCATGCGATTTATGTGTTCCTTATTCTGCTTATTATAATAATTGCTTTTATAAATCCAGGCTTTTTATCATTGACATGTTTGCGTGATATACTTCTGCAGTGCTCTACAAGGGTCATCATCGCAGTCGGGATGTTCTGCATACTGCTGACCGGAGGTGTGGACCTTGGAGCAGGGCGTGTTGTCGGTTTTGCAGCCGTAATATCGGCTTCACTTCTTCAAACGGCAGAATACAGCAGGCGTTTCTACCCCAATCTGCCCCAGATTCCGCTGTGGATTCCTATTGTAATTGCTATAATTGTAGGAATGTTGATAGGTCTCTTTAACGGAACTCTAGTTTCCAGGTTCAGTGTGCCGCCTTTTATCGCGACTTTAAGCAGCCAGTTGATCGTATATGGAATAAATTCAATTTATTTTGACCTGCCTCCAAACAGTTCTCAACCTATAGGCGGGTTAAGAAAAGACTTTACCTATCTTGGATCAGGTACAATTTTCGGCGTCATACCCATCATTGTAGTAATTGCAGTTGTAGTTGCTATAATTGCATGGATAGTATTTACAAGGACGCGCTTTGGTAAAAACACATATGCAATCGGCGGGAACAGGATGGCTGCAGAGGTTTCAGGCATCAATGTAAAATCGATGCTCCTTATTTTATATACGATTGCATCTATTTGCTTTGCATTTGGAGGAGTTCTTGTAGCCGCAAGAGCCGGGGGAGCAACGAACAACTATGGCTTCAGCTATGAATTCGATGCCATAGCAGCAAACTTTGTAGGCGGCGTATCTACAACAGGCGGCATAGGAACTATACCTGGCGTGCTAGCCGGCGTATTCATATTCGAAGTTATTAACTATGGTCTTACATTCATAGGTATAAATCCATACTGGCAGTACATCATGAAAGGTGCTGTTATTGCACTGGCCGTTGCATTTGATGTGAGGAAATACGTTGTCAAGAAGTAAA
>CALCDS010000323.1 GCA_937900065.1 uncultured Clostridiaceae bacterium
CCGCTCTCTTTTTTTATACCATTATTCTTCTCCCCAGCCATCCGGGAAATCCGCGTTGTGCCACACATTCTGCACATCGTCATATTCTTCAAGCCTGTCGATGAGTTTTTCTACTTTTTCAGCAGATTCATTGTCAAGCGACACGGTGGTGTTAGGCACCATGGATACCTCGGCAGAAATGAACTCGATTCCCTTGTCTTCAAGGGCCTGGCGTACCGAAGAAAAATCCTCGGCAGATGTGGTGATTTCATATACATCATCATCAGGTGTGAAATCATCGGCTCCGGCATCGACCGCCATCATCATAAGCTCATCCTCATCGATTCCATCCTTTTTCTCAACTACTATTATACCTTTTCTTTCAAACATCCATGAAACACACCCTGTAGCTCCGAGACTCCCGCCGCTTCTTTCAAAAGTATGCCTTACATCTGAAGCAGTCCTATTTTTATTCTCGGTCAATGTGTTTACGATCAGTGCAACCCCGTTTGGACCATACCCTTCATAAGTGATCTCTTCATAGTTCACATCACCTGATTCTCCAGTTCCGCGCTTTATTGCCCTGTTGATAGTATCCATAGGCATATTTGCAGCTTTAGCTTTCGCAATCAAATCTTTTAATTTTGAATTTGTCTCAGGATTGCCGCCGCCTTCCTTTGCTGCAACCATTATCTCTTTCCCGATCTTGGTGAATACCCTTCCCTTTGCAGCATCCTGTTTGCCTTTTCTGGCCTGAATATTATGCCATTTTGAATGCCCCGACATATATATAACCCCCTAATAATAACATCTTACTTTATATATAAATATAAAAGATTAACAATCTAGTTTTATATTATACCATAAAATCATATAATAATCATTCCCTTAAGCCTAAATACCGCCAAAACAACCATTCATGAGTAAACATACGGCTTTTTTATACCGCCTTTATTATTCATATGCGAATAAAGGTGATATAAAAGGATAAATTAAATACATGGATCGAGGTGGTCATAAATGAGAAAAAATGCTGCGGCAATAAAGATAATAGCGATAGGCGTTTTGGCAGGCTTTTTTAACGGGTTGTTCGGCTCAGGCGGCGGCACCATACTCGTTCCTGCAATGGTATCACTGCTCGGCGTCGACCAGCAAAAGGCCCATGCCACGGCAATATCAGTTATACTGCCTCTTTCAATCGTGAGCTCGCTTATATATTTCAGAAACGATTTTGCAGATTGGAATCTCTCAATAAATGTGATATTTGGAAGCACGATAGGAGGATACATAGGCGCCAAGATATTGAATCGATTTTCAGCAAATGCATTGAGAAAGATATTCGGAATATCAATGATAATTGCAGCATTCAGGATGGTGTTTTGATGCTTATATTTGTTGTAAGCATATTATCAGGAATCATAAGCGGTATGGGAATCGGCGGAGGTACCATACTGATACCGGCACTTATAATATTGTTCAATATATCACAGCAGATTGCCCAAGGCGTCAATCTGATATCATTTATACCGACTGCCGCTGTAGCGGTAATCACGCACATAAGAAACAAAAATATTTTGTTGAAACTATCTGTTTTGCTGATATGCGGAGGACTATTTGGAGCGGTCTTAGGTTCAATACTGGCATCATCCATTTCATCCCCTGTTTTAAGAAAGCTTTTCGGTATTTTTCTTTTTATAATGGGGATATATGAAATAATATCAAAGAAGAAAAAATAAAATCAGTATTGGGATATTCCGTAAAATCTTTTCAAATTTTTGATCTTGGCTTGTCCGTTTGTTATATCCGTCAATTTTTTAATTGTAGTATCAATATTATCATACCTGACATCAATGCATATCACTACAAACTCCCTGTACTCTAAAGATACTATTTTATTTTTAAGCTTTTCTATAGCATTTTTAACCCTGCCGAGCTGCGCATAATCTATCTTTACCGACAGCCTTGAGTAAAGCGCCTTCGTGCATATCAACGCTTTATCTATTCCTGCCTTGGCAGACGACGAATATGCCCTGATAAGCCCTCCTGCGCCTAAAAGCGTTCCTCCAAAGTAACGGGTTACAACCACGCATATATTTTTAAGTCCTTCCCTTTTTATGACTTCAAGCACGGGTATCCCTGCGGTTCCCTGAGGTTCTCCGTCATCGCTGGCCTTTTGTATCTCAATTTTGGCCATCACAACATATGCAAACACATTATGAGTCGCGTCCTTATATTTATCTCTTATCTCCTTTACAAAATCCACGGCTTCTTTTTCGCTATTCACAGGTTTTACGCTGCATATGAATCTTGATTTTTTTTCTATTATTTCGCTGCTGGCTTCCTTTGAAACGCTTTTATACTCATTCATAGATTCCACCTCTGTATAATTTTAAAGGACACATATCATAAATGTGTCCTTTAAATTCAGGCTCTGTTTAAATAAATGTGTTGATTTTGAGCATCCCGCTTGCCAGTTCACGTTTTTTAAGTTCTAAGACTCTATTCCCTCGCTTATCAAGAACTTTTGCAAACTCGCTAACGCTCAA
>CALCDS010000324.1 GCA_937900065.1 uncultured Clostridiaceae bacterium
ATATTGAAAAGAATGAATTATAGAGATATAGATGATTTGTTTGAAATGCGAAAAGATCCACGCATGAATGAATATACCGATACAAAGCTGGACGAAACAACTTATGAAACAAAAGCATATATCGATAGCATGAATAAGGGAATTGACGATAATAAATGGATTATCTGGGCAATTGAATATAAGCAATCCCAAAAAGTGATCGGATCGATAAGCATATGGAATATAAATTGTGAGTTAAAAAGCGGAGAATTAGGATATGGAATCATACCTGGTTACCAGGGTAGGGGATTGATGAAGGAATCATTGCTGAGTGTAATCAAATATGGTTTTGAGATGATGGGCTTAAAGATATTGGAAGCATACACGGAAGAGAACAATATAAAATCAATCAACCTTTTAAGAAGGTGTAATTTTATTGAAACAAAAAGAGTCGATGATAAAGGATATTTTAATAACCGAACTTATCATATGATAGTGTTCAGGCTTGAAAACAGTTGTTTCAGATAAAGATATATTTAAATATATTGGAGATCATGAATAAGTTAAGCAAGCATAATTGATTTGTACTATGGCCTAAGACGCCTTAATATAACCGACAGCTTTGAAACGATGGCGCACAAAAATGCAAATATAAGAAGTATTATCAGAGAGTCGGTAAATTTCTCAAATCCCCATGACAGTGAAGAGAGCCATGCATTGCCTGAAGCATACGGCATTATGCTGTCATATAGGAATGTTTCAACGCTTCCTAATGGTATTTTGGCAAATCTTATTATAAGGTAAGCGTAAATGGATGAGAATAGGCCATGGAAGAGTTTTGATGCTATATAGGTCTTCATGCTCAAATCAGTGTTCGATATCATGCTTGCAACCTGGGCATGAATTGAAAATCCTCCCCATGCGATTATTCCGGAAGATGCAATTATCTTTTGATACATCAGAGCTTTTGAAGCCGTGATAAGCTTTGAGCCAATCGTTATTTCAAATAAACCGCTTGCTATTGGAGAAGCAAGGCTTTTGTCGATGCCCAAGGGTGAGAAAATCAATAATAGGAAATGCGAAATCGTATCTATGAATCCTGAAATAATCAAAAGGTTTATGATGACCGAGAAAAGTATGATAAATCCTCCTACCATCAAGAGCGAGTTTACTGAGTTTTTTACAGCTTCGCTCAAAAGATATCCAAGAGGCTTGGTTTCAGATGTTAAAAAACCATTCAACCTTGCAGCTTTTTTATATGTTGTAGATGTGAAAACAGCTTTTCCGTCATTTTTGCGTTTATAAAATTTAAATATTAGGCCTGTTGTTATAGCGCCTAAATAATGTGAAACAGCGATTATGGTTCCGCCTGCCTTTAAATTGAGCATCCCTATGCCGACCGCGCCCATCATAAAAAGAGGGCCTGATGTGCTGCAAAAACTTAAAAGCCTTTGTGCTTCTATCCTGCTGCACTTTTTTTGCTCATACAGCCCTGCGACTATCTTCGAACCTACCGGGTAACCGGAAGTGATGCTCATAACAAATGGAAAAGAGCCGCAGCCCGGTACATTGAATAGAGGCCTCATTATAGGCTCAAGCATCATCCCTAAAACATCCACCACTTTTAAATTTATCATGAGCTCGGCGCCTATAAAGAATGGCAGAAGCGACGGGCACACTATATTAAACCATGTATTCAATCCTTGAAGTGCCGCATTGAATGATTTTTCAGGGCTTGCTATTATTGCGCCCGTAAAGAAAATGACGCCGGCCGTGATAATAATTTTTCTAAAGAGTTTGGAATCTAGGGCAAAACTCTTGCCATATGCATATATCAATATAAATGCCAATATTAAAATGCAGCCTAATAGATAGTGCATGATATAACCATCTTTCAATTATTCTGATACTATATATATTTTAATATTTTGCGTATAATACAACCTTTGAATCGTTTACAGAGTAAATTGCTTTATAATGTTTAGGGTTCTGTTAAAGGATGATGAGTTTCAGGATTTAAAAAGTGTAAGCCATGGGGATGCTAAAAATCAGTATCATGCTTTAACATAGTCTATGAGCGTGATTTGGGGGAGGCTCAATATGCATAGTCTTAAACTTGGATTGGCGCTTGGCTCGGGAGCTGCGAGAGGGCTTGCTCATATAGGCGTGCTGAAGGCTTTTGAAGAAGAAGGCATATATCCTGATATGGTGGCCGGTACCAGCGCAGGAGCCATGGTAGGGGCATTGTATTGTGCAGGAGTGGATGTAGGGTCCATGGTTCAAATAGCTAAAAACATTCCTGTAAAGGAGTTATTTGACATAACGGTGCCTAAGGTCGGCTTCATAAAGGGTAATCGGATAGAAGCACTCATAAGCCTTCTAACGCACGATATGCTGATTGAAGATCTCAATATACCTTTCAGAGCGGTTTCAACGGATTTAGCAAGCGGTGAAAAATTCGTATTTGATAGAGGGCCGATATCAAGGGCTGTCAGGGCGAGCATATCGATTCCATGTATATTTGTGCCTTTATATATTGACGACAAGGTGCTTGTTGATGGAGCTATAATGGAGAGAGTGCCTGTAAACACTGCTAAAGATATGGGAGCAGATATTGTTGTTGGAGTCGACGTAGGTTTTTCGGCTCCAAAGGCTAAGGCTAAAAACATATTCGATGTCATATTCCAGACAATAGACACTGCCGAAAGAGAACTTTTGAAATGCCATGCAGTAGGAGCAGACTTGCTCATAAAACCATACCTTCCAAACATCGAACCTTATAAGTTTGACCGGATTGATGAATGTTTTGATGAAGGATATCACGTTGCAAAAGCTGCCATTCCCTATATCAGGGAAGTGATGGATTCATATAGTTCAAATTGTTGTTCTTAAA
>CALCDS010000325.1 GCA_937900065.1 uncultured Clostridiaceae bacterium
CAAAGCTGATATGGGCTCATCGCATATAATAAATTTGGGCCGCACCGATAATGCCCTTGCAATCCCTACCCGCTGTCTCTGTCCTCCGGACAATTCATGAGGATATCGATTGGCATGGTCCGAGTTTAAGCCGACAGTTGTAAGCAATTCATTGACTTGTTGATCGCAATCATCTTTATTCTTTGCCAGTCCGTGTATTTTAATTCCTTCGGCAACAATATCCCTGATTTTCTTTCGTGGATTGAGGGACGCATAAGGGTCCTGATATATCATCTGCACATTGCGCCTGAATTTAAGCCAATCTTTTTTGCCGCGGATCGTGGAAAGATCAGTGCCGTTAAAATAAACCTTGCCTGAAGTGGGTTTATATAATTGTATAATAGTTCTTCCAGTTGTCGATTTACCGCATCCCGATTCCCCGACCAGGCCGAAAGTCTCACCTTCATATATATTGAAACTGATTCCATCTACTGCCTTGACGACAGTATGGCCACCCGATCTGAAATACTCTTTTAAATTTTCAACCCGCAGGATTTCATTTTTAGTATCCATTTTTGTTAACCCCTCTTATCTTTAAAACTTTGTTTTTTAGATTTGAAATACTGCCAGCGAGCCGCGATAGATTGAGGAATCTTTATTTTAGGAGCCCTTGGATCCAAAAGCCAAGTTGAAGCATAGTGGGTTTGAGATACTTTAAACATAGGCGGTTCATAATATGCATCAACATTCAAGGCATATTGGTTTCGCTGAGCAAAAACGTCTCCCTTGGGCGGATCCAATAGATCCGGCGGACTTCCAGGGATAGCATACAAACTATCTTCTCTGTCGTCTAATGTGGGCACGGAACGAAGCAAGCCCCAGGTATACGGATGCTTAGGATTGTAAAATATCTCGTCAACAGTTCCTATTTCCACGATTTTGCCGCCATACATTACAGCAACTCTATTTGCAATATTGGCCACTACTCCCAAATCATGAGTAACAAATATGATCGAAGTTGACACTTTCTTTTGAATGCTCTTCATCAAGTCCAAAATTTCGGCTTTAATAGTCACGTCCAAGGCAGTGGTCGGTTCATCTGCAATCAATATTTTGGGATTGCAAGCTAATGCAATGGCAATAACAATACGCTGCCGCTGCCCTCCGGAGAACTGATGAGGATAATATTTTAAACGCTTTTCAGGTTCGGGAATATCCACCAGGCGGAACAATTCCAATGCTTTTTTCATGGCTTCGGATTTGCTCAATTTTTGGTGCAGTATTATAGGCTCCGCAACTTGTTTGCCGACAGTCATAGTTGGATTTAAGGAAGTCATAGGATCTTGAAAAACCATTGCTATATCTTTTCCGCGGATATGCTGCATTTCTTTATCAGTTTTTGATAACAAATCCTCTCCGTTAAAAATTATTTTTCCGCTATCGATGCTGGCATTTTTTGAAAGCAGCCGCATAATACTCCTGCATGTCACAGATTTCCCGGAACCAGATTCTCCCACAAGGGCCAAAGTCTCTCCTTTGTTCAATGTCAAAGATACACCTCGTACGGCCTGCACCCTCCCCGCAAAGGTTTGAAACGAAACATGCAGATCATTGATTTCCAATATTTTTTCACCCATATTAGCCCTCCTAGTCTTTCATCTTCGGATCAAATGCATCACGCAGTCCGTCCGCAAGCAAATTAAATGTAATCATGATTACGCAAATAGCAACAGCAGGAAACCACATAAGGTGAGGCAAAAATCTGAACGTCTTATATCCTTCATTTAACAATGTTCCCAATGATGCATTGGGGGCACGCATTCCAATTCCAATAAAGCTCAGGAAAGCTTCAAAAAAGATTGCGCTTGGAATAGTAAACATTGTTTGAATTATGATGATTCCGCTTAAGTTTGGAAGAATATGGCCGACAGCAATATTTAAAGATGATTCTCCAAGGGTCCTGGCGGCAAGCACGAATTCCTGGTTCTTTAATTTCAATGTTTCCGCGCGAACAACCCTGGCCATGGTAATCCAACCGGTTAAACCCAGGGCAATGATGATGGAAGTCACTCCGGGCCTTATAAATAAAAGCATGAGTATCACCACGACCAATGTTGGAATCCCGGATATTATTTCCAAAATACGCTGCATGATTGTATCCACGCTGCCGCCTTTCCATCCTGAAACCAATCCATATGTTATTCCTATTATCAAGTCAAAAAAAGCAGCAGCTAAAGCAATAAGCAATGAAACCCGCGTACCCGCAAGTACCCGGGATAACAAATCCCTGCCGAAAGCATCGGTCCCGAAATAATAATTTAAATCCTTGGGGACATGAACAAGTTCATATTTATCGACCCAAACACCCGATATCTTGGCCTTACCGTTAAATCCATTGATGTTGACATGGGGGATACGGGGAGGCAAATTAGCATGAGGAACGTTTTGCAGATTGGGATCATAAGGTGAATACCAGATGGAAAGCACCTCGACCAATATAATCAGCAGTAAAATAATCATTGAAGCCACAGCCGCTTTATTCTTTTTTAAACGCCGCCACGCATCCTGATAAAAAGACAATGACGGCGCAGCTATGCGCTCATTGTCAAAGTGATGGGTATCATCGAGCGGTGTAAAATATGATGATGGGATTTTAGGGCTTAAATTTTTATTTTCATTTATTGGTTCATCCATCAGTATTCTCCTCCTCCTACTCTGATCCGAGGATCAACAATCCCATAAAGTATGTCCACAAATAAAATTATGGTAACAAGCATTGTAGAATAAAGCATGGTCACAGCCATGATCGTGGAATAATCATTGGTCATAATCGACTTGACAAACTGCTCTCCAATGCCGGGAATTGCAAAAATATTTTCGACCACCAATGATCCGGTCATCAAGCTTACGGACATGGGGCCCAATATTGTAATAAGTGGAATCAAGGCATTCCTTAAACCATGTTTAAAGGCGACCCTCCATTCACTCATTCCCTTTGCTCTTGCCAATTCAATATAATCGCTATTTAAAACTTCAATCATTTCAGTGCGGATAAAACGTGCAGAATCTGCCATTGGCGAAACCGATAGGGCGACAGTCGGCAGAACCGTTGATAGAAATCCCTTATCCCATAAAGCAATGGGGAACAACTTTAAATATACTGCAAACAAAAGCTGCAAAAGGACCGCAAATACAAAATTGGGAACAGAACGTCCGATAATGGCAATCAAAGATACAATCGCATCGATGAAGCTATTTTGAAACATGGCTGCAATCATCCCAAGAATGATTCCTACACTGGTTCCCAAAATCATGGCTTGTATCCCTAATTGAAGTGACGGGCCTATGCGTTTGGACAATATCGACCTTACCGGCTGGTCGCCAAACTGCAGCGAAATACCAAAATCCCCTTTAAGCATTCCTGACATATAAATTATATAGCGCTCTCCTAAGGGTTTATTTAGCCCATATCTTTCATTCATGACTTCCCGCTGCTTATTTGTCAGTTTCTCTTCATTGCCATAAGGAGACCCAGGCAGAAAGTTCATCAGCAGAAAAGTACATGAACTAATAAGGAGAAGTGTTATCAGCATATAAACTATTCTTTTTAAAATAAATCTGAAAAAACCACTCATATTTCTTCTGCACCTTTCTTTTGTCGTATTTCATATTTTTAAATCAGGTAAAGTCCATCTTTAAAATAGGCTTTACCTGATAATCTAGATAAAATTAATCAACAGGTCATTTAACAATATAAGCATGAGTAATCTCTAATGGAGTGCCTAAATTGTGAGTAATGGTTCCTTTAACCTTTGGACTTATCAAATAAGTCGATGATCCCTGGTATAGAGGAACAACAGCCGCTTTACTCAAAATATATTTCTGCGCTTCCTGCAAATCCTTCCATCTTGCTTGAGGATTTACTGAATCGTTGGTCTTGATTTTTGTAATA
>CALCDS010000326.1 GCA_937900065.1 uncultured Clostridiaceae bacterium
CATAAATAAAACCTGTATCTTAACAAGATACAGGTTTTATTTTATAGTTTCTAAACAAAACTAATACTAAAAAAGCGTCAAATAGCAGTATGATTCCATTTAGATAAAATGGAACTGCATGTCCAAATGAGTCATATAACCATCCGCCTAGTATAGGTCCAATAGATGCGCCTAAACTGCATGTAAATAAATACAGACCATATGCCGAGCCCCGAATATTTTCTCCTACAATGTCAGCCAGTAGTGCTTCTTCTGCAGGCGAGGCCATCACTAACCCTATAGATTCCAAAACCCAAAGCAAAATCAATATTTCAATCCTTGAGAAATATGTAAAGCTCAAAGACATTATGCCAGAAATGATTAATCCTACAGCCATAGGTTTTATCCTGCTCATTTTATCGCTGATTCCACCCATTCTTGAAGGCAGGAAGGCATATACAAGCGATGCCGGGAAAAAAGCGGTTGCCAATGTCACGATATTTTTAGTAAACCTGTCCTGAAGATAAGTCATTAAAAGAGGGCTTAACATTGATGTTGAAATCGAGCTTATAAAACTCACACTCAATAATTTTAAAAAATTAATATCCAATCTATTATTGGTTTGTGCATTTTGCCTCTTGCCAAGCGGCATTGTTTCAGGTATATATTTATAGGCAATAAATCCTGCTATTAACGATAATACCGCATATCCTTTAAATAAGATGCTCCATCCTCTCATAAAAGTGAAATAGCCTAATATATTAAAACCTATGATGGAACCATATAATGCGCCGCTGGCGCTTGCTCCATCTATCTGGCCTAGCGTTCTTCCTCTTTTCCCACTATCAGCAATATCTATTGCTATGGAGTAGGCGGGGATCCACATAAATGAATTGCCCATTGCCTGAATAAGCCTGCTTATATACAAAAGAGCAATATTAGTAGAGTATGAAAACAATATCATGGAAATTGCATAAAGCAGGAATGCCGAAATAAAGAATTTCCTTCTCCCATATATGTCTACTCCTCTTCCTATTATCGGCCTTAATATCAAGGTCACGACACTGAATATGGAAAACAGTCCGCCGATAGCCAATGCACTGCCTCCAATCCGTTTAGTATAAATAGGCAGGAGAAAAGACATGATGCCGAAAGCAAATGAACCAATCATTATGGATTTTTTTAAATAGTGCCTGACTTTGGATACATCTTCCATATTATTCTACTCCCCTATTTCCATCATATTGCATATATTTCTACTTATTGTTTAATTTTCCTTTAAATTTTTATAATGAGCTATTAGATATCCTCCTCTTGTGGTACAGCATCATTTTTAGGCAAGCTGTCTTTTATCTTGCTGAAGCTATAAGGCAAGAAAATTTTTCTGCTTATGCGTTATAAATGTTTTTTACGAATCTTACAAAACGCTTCTTTCCGATTTTCATGACATCACCGGGAACTATGTCTCTTTTCATGTCATAGGGCACCAGTTTTTTACCGTTTAACTGGATTCCGCCCTGTTTTACCAGCCTCATAAATTCACTCCTGCTTTTTACAAGATCGATATCAATAAGCTGCGCTATGATATCTGCAACGGTTTCTTTACCCGTTTCAATTGGAAGATCGGGAATATCATCGGGAACGGCTTTTTTGCTAAATGCCACATCATAATATGTAACTGCCCTTTCAACATCTTCCGGCGTATGGTAAAGCGACGTTATAATTTTAGCCAGGCGATATTTAATATCCCTCGGATTTGCACCGCTCTCCAGTTCTTTCTTGATTTTATCAATTTTATCCGGATGCTCGTCAGTAGCCAATTCAAAATATCTGATTATAAGCTTATCAGGAACCTCCATAACTTTTTTAAACATCACCTCTGCAGGCTCATTGATGCCGATATAGTTTCCAAGGCTTTTGCTCATTTTCTCCACGCCATCCAATCCTTCAAGAATGGGCATAAATATGGCAATTTGCTGTTCCTGTCCAAATGTTTTCTGAAGCGTCCTGCCCATGAGGATGTTAAAAGTCTGATCGGTTCCGCCAAGTTCTATATCAGCCTTGATTGCAACAGAATCGTATGCCTGCATCAGAGGATAAAGAAATTCATGAATCCCAATCGGAACTTGATTTTGGTACCTGCTTTGGAAATCATCCCGCTCCAACATTCTTGCCACAGTCGTGGTAGAAGCAAGCCTTAAAACATCTTCAAAACTAAGTTTTGAAAGCCATTCACTGTTAAACCGCACTTCAGTCTTTTTTGCGTCAAGTATTTTTAAAATCTGCTCATAATAGGTTTTGGCATTCTCTTTTACTTGTTCATCAGTCAGTGCAACCCTGCCTTTGGATTTTCCTGTGGGATCACCTATCCTTCCGGTGAAATCGCCAATGATGATTACCGCGTGATGGCCCAAATCCTGCATCTGCTTGATTTTGCGCAATACGACCGCATGGCCTAAATGGATGTCCGGAGCCGAAGGGTCAAGGCCCAGCTTAATGGTCATCGGCTCGTTCCGCTCATAAGATCTTTCGAGCTTTTTAAACAGTTCTTCCTCATTTACAAGAGTATTTACCCCTTTGCAGATAATCCGCATCTGCTCATTCGGTGTCAACATATACAACATCTCCTTAAAACATTATCTATACAATCACTATCAACTGCGATATTTCCCTTGCAGTAACGGAGTACACTTTCCAGAATAATATACATGCAGCACATGAAGTGCCCTGGTGCAGGCAGTATAAAGCAGCAGCCTTTCCTCTTCGCAATTGTAATTTTCATCTCCTGCATTATAGATGATCACCATGTCAAACTCCAATCCCTTGGCAAGAAAGATAGGGATTATAATGGTGCCGTTTACATAATCGTCATCATCCTTGACTATGCATTTAACCTGAACCTTATCTTTTAAGAACTCGTATACTTCATCCGCCTCTTTTTTAGTCCTTGTTATAATTCCAATCGATTTATATCCTTTATCCTTATATATTTTTATATCCTCAAGGATCCTCATTTTTATAGCCTCTTCATTTGGAAAGCCATGGACTAAGGGTTCATCACCATGTCTTGCTATAGACTCTTCGGCAACTTCCTTATTGAGCAGCATTCTTGAAAAGTTGGTGATCTCCATAGTAGACCTATAACTTTTGGTTAAGTTCATTATACAAGTATTTTCCCGCAAAAATATATGCGAAATATTGTTATAGTTACCTACATTCATGAACGGGTTTATAGATTGATTGAGATCACCCAGCATGGTTATATTTGCAGACTTAAAAAGCTGATAAAAAATTTCATACTGCAGCGGTGTATAGTCCTGAGCCTCATCAATAATGACATATTTTATTTCTGAGGTTTTTGGAATGTCTCCAAATGCACCCTTTAGATAAAGGAGGATAAGCTGATCTTCATAATAAATTTGTCTGGCATCCAAATTTTCTAAAGTATAGCTTTTAATTTCATCTATTTCGTTTTTACTGTTTTCAATATTTGAACTTCCAGAAAAAAATTCAAGATTCTCAAATAGTTTCCTATAAATATCCACCAAATCAAATTCTGTTATCCTATCGATTTTTGAGTATATATCCTTCATTTCATCCTTTACAATAGCTATGCTTTTCTCCGTAAGTTCCACTCTATCTATAAAGTCGCCGGAAATCTCAAGCTCACCGGCGACTTCTCTTATCCTCTCTTTTTTATAAGGCTCCAGCAAGAATAAAACTCTTTCTCTTATCTTTTGAAGCCTCCTTTTTAAAGGAAGATAGGAATAATCTTTATAAAGCAGTCCCTGTAAGTCCTTGGAGGAGATTATCATCTTGCCTCTGAAAATTATATCAGTAAAGCCTCTGTCTGCCTTTTCAACATAGGAAACATATTTCTTTAATATATCTATAAATTCAACGGAAGACTTAAATTTTATATTCAGGATCCTTTTTTGATAGGACGGTTTATCCTTAGAGCTTAGAATATATTCCATCATATCATAATAATTTTCCTTTTTAAGATCAACGTTCAGCGCCTTATTCATGTATTCCATGAATGTTGTCTGCAGAATGTTCTCTTCTCCAAGTTGTGGTAATACATTGGATATATAGTCATTAAAAATTTGATTGGGTGAAAATATTAAAATATTTTGAGATGTTATTTCATTCCGGTGCTTATAAAGCAGGTAAGCCACTCTATGAAGTGCAATAGATGTTTTCCCGCTTCCAGCCGGGCCTTGGACAATCAAATTTTTGTATTCTTCATTGCGTATTGCTTTATTCTGTTCTCTTTGGATAGTTGTCACTATGGCATTCATCCTGCCATCCGTACTTTTCGCCAATATTTCCTGAAGTATTTCATCATCTATCTTCAAATTGCTGTCAAACATATACTCAATCTTTCCGTTGCTTATTTTATACTGCCTCTTCAGTGTGACTTCTCCGCCAACAATCCCTTCAGGGCATTTAAACTCTGCCTTTCCGATTTCATAATCATAAAACATGCTTGAAACCGGTGCCCTCCAGTCATATACCAATGTATCATAATCATCATTTATCAAATTTGACATTCCAATATAATATTTTTCAGCTTTTTTGTCTCCATCTTCAATAAAATCGATTCTTCCAAAATAAGGTGATAAAATCATTTTTTCATATTTCTTTTTGAGCTTTTCAATAAATCCATACTCCCTCTTTTGCCTTTTCATAACATCAATGAACGACATAAAGTCTGCAAGCTGATCCAGTTCATTTGCTGCGGAAATAGGACCCACTTCCTGCCATAATTCCTTTTGTGTTTCTATGGCTTCCTTTTCAATCTTTTCATCAAAGTCACGCATTTTATCAAATTGTTTGCGGGCTTCTTTAATCACATTTTCCAGCCACTCATTTTCCTGCTTCCGTTCAAAACTGTTAATGCTCATTATATGTCCTCCCTTACATCGCATAAATAGAAAAATTTTCTTGCCTTCGCGCTTTAGCGAGACAAAAGATTGTCTCACCGTCTGAAAATGATACGGTACCCGCCACCTAAAGAGGTGGGGGACATCTAC
>CALCDS010000327.1 GCA_937900065.1 uncultured Clostridiaceae bacterium
CATAAAAAATCTGTTGCAAGTATAATTAGCAATTCACTGTGCAACAGATTTTTTATGGAAATTGTTTCACGTGAAACAATCCTTGTAAACGCTTGGTACCAGCCGGATAGAGGGTGATTGGTATAAATATACATATTGAAAATGTGTCCCTTCTAGCCCTCCACTATCACGGAAACTCCGTCAGGAATAACCGTAATCTTTGAATCTTTATTTCCTAAAATCTCATCCGCTTTAGAGATTGCTTCCCCTACGGAGCATGCAGGAATCATATGAAAATCAGTGACCATATCATAAGGAGCATCGGATATATATACAACACTTGCTTTTTTCAATACCCTTGCAAATATCTGGGACTGCCACTGGTCCGGAATGGTTTTTTCGCTCGGCGTTTCCAGGAAGGTTTTCATCATCCTATCCACATCCTTTTCCTCTTTGAAAGACTTGTAGAAATGTTCTCCGCCATGGCCGTCATTGGATTTTGCTATCATTATGATCACTCCGCCTTTATTTACCGTGGCTTCTGCAGCAGTCATCCCCTTTACGGCCTGGTAAATATTTTGGTCAAGAGGATATCCTCCGTTTGTCGTAATAACTATATCCGATGGCACGCTTTTGACTTTGCACACAGACTCCAAGAATTTGCAGCCTTCCCTGTGAGCAAGGTCGCAGTCGCCTGAAACAGCGTAAATCACTTCCTTATTGGAATTGATCACAACATTTACGATAAAATCCAGCTTTGCAGCTTTAGCTGCATAAAGCATGTCCTTATGTATAGGATTCCCATCTATTATTCCAGTCCTTGATCTTTCATCATGTATAAACTTTGAATTGTGGTTATACATAACCGTGGCCCTGCTTGCTATTCCGGGAAGAATGCTTTTTCTTCCGCCTGAGAAACCCGCAAAAAAGTGGGGCTCTATGAATCCCTCGGATACAAGAAGATCCGCCTCCACTGCCAGTTTGTTTATTATAAGCCGTCCTCCCGAAGGAAGTACACCTATATCGGCAAGCATGCTCTCATCATCGCATCTATGAACATATATCTTCTCTTTTGAAACTATCTCTTCTCCAAATTTAGCTTTTAATTCATCCATAGTAGTTTCTCTGTGGCACCCTGTAGCAATCAGTATCGCAATATCGGCATCAGGGTTTCCCTTTCGTATCTCCTCAAGCATCAAAGGCATTATAATCTTGCTCGGAACAGGCCTCGTGTGATCGCTTGCTATTATGACGACTCTGTTTCTCCCCTTTGCCATCTCCTTTAGCCTTAATGTCCCTATCGGATTTTCAAGAGCTCTCTTTACAAGTTCAGACTGGCTCATCTTCGGTTTGTAGCCGTGAAGTTTGGAGGTCAGTATTGCATTTAGCCTTTCATCAGGTATTTCAGCGTCAATGCTTCCTCTCCCATACGGCAATTTAACAGTGGTCATATATATCCCTCCCCTTTTATATAATATTTGCAAACGATCAAAGTTCCTTTCATGAGCATAGTAAATATCCATGCTGGTTTTAAAATCTTTTACATCTTCTATTTTATCAAAATCTGATTCCATTTTAAACTTATGCTATGTTTAACAAATATGTTGATTTTGAGCATCCTATTCGCTGCTTACACTTTTTAAGTTCTAAGGCTTATTGCCTCGTTTATCAAGAACTTTTGCAAACTCACTGCGTTCAAACACGCAAAAGTTCTAGGATTCACTTCGGCAACTTCGCCAAGAACTTAGCAAAAGTGTTCACATCGCTCACTTGAATTGCTCAAAAAATCAACATTATATTTTAACAGAGCTCAAACTTATGCCCTTTAAAAAGCACCACATGATAAAGCA
>CALCDS010000328.1 GCA_937900065.1 uncultured Clostridiaceae bacterium
GGATCGCTCAAAATCAACATCTTTGTTTTGATTTAAATTACTATTATAGGGTTTAATGGATTACGTGACTTTTTATACCTGTTAAAAACTTATAAAAAAGATTAAAATAATATATGGATGGCTATTAGGAACGGATGAATAAAGTTTGTATATTGATTAAACGGTTAGTTTTAAAGGCTGCTTTTTCATGTAAAATTCGTAAAGACGTTAAAAAATAAAGGACTTGATAAAAATGAAGATACTTGTTGATGCGGATGCATGTCCTGTAAAGGAAAGTATTGTAAATATCGCAAAGGAAAACAATATTCCCGTTATAATGTTTATAGATACAAGCCACATATTGGATGATGGCTATTCTGAAGTGGTAGTTGTGGACAAATCAAGGGATTCGGTTGATTTTGCACTGGTAAACCGTATTTCAAAGGGTGACATTGTGGAAACTCAGGACTATGGAGTCGCCGCAATGGCCCTTTCAATGGGGGCAAAAGTTTTAAATCAAAACGGACTTTTTTTTACTGATCGCAACATAGATAAACTTTTATTCGAAAGGCATATAGGGCAGAAGGTGAGGCGGTCGGGCGGCAGGACCTCAGGTCCTCCGAAGCGGACAAAGGAGGATGACTTTAAGTTTGAAAAGGCATTGAGAAAATTAATAATGGAATCTTTAAAAAAACAGGTGAATTGAATGTTTCATTCTATAAAGGGGAAAATACTTTCTATTTATTTATTTTTAATATTTTTAATATCTCTGATAGCATCCATATCCATCTACAGCTTATTTAACTTAAATAAGGCAATCGACGGGCTTATAGCTTCAAATTATACAAGCATAGCGGCTGCTACCAATATGATCGATGCCATAGAAAGGCAGGACAGCAATGAGCTAATATATTTGGAAGTGGATGCCCAAAGGGGAATAAGGGCGTTTAGCCAGAACCAGCAGGAATTTTTGGTATGGCTTAACAGGGCTAAAGATAACATAACGGAAAATAATGAACGCAAGGTAATTGAGAGTGCAAACAGCGATTATCTAAAATATATAGAATACTTTTCAAAACTTCAAGAAATAAAAAACAAATCCGGAAACGGTGAAGCCGTAAAGTTTTATGATAACGAAATATATCCTGTATTTAATTCTGTAAAGAGTTCCTGCCGAAATATTCTTAAGCTCAATGAAGAATCAATGTTCAAAAGCAAGCAAAATGCAACGGAAATATCGAGAAAACAGATGTATGGAACCATCATGATATCAATAATATCCATACTTTTAGGACTGGTTGTATCGATATATTTCACAAAGAAAATAGTAAGTCCCATATTTGTGCTTACCGAGGGAGTTAAATCCGTAAAAAGGGGTAATTTAAACCATAGGATAAACATCAATACGCATGATGAAATAGGAGAGCTCGCAAGCGAGTTTAACAATATGACCAGCAGGCTGTTGCAGTATGATAAAAGCAGCATAAACAAGCTTATGGTTGAGAAAAACAAGTCAATAGCTATAGTAAAGAGCATATCGGATCCTATAATCGTAATCGACAACGATTATAAGACAACTCTTGTAAACAAATCGGCTGAAAATGTATTTGACATATCCGAGAAAGATGTGCTCGGCAGGCACATGATAGAAGCTTTAGGGGATAAGAAGATATTCAACAAAGTCAAGCTCATTGTAAATAATGACGAAGTTGCTGAAGATAATGATCCAATCATAATAAAAAAGCAGAACAAGGCAAATTATTATATGATTACCGCGACATCAATTCCAAATGACGACGATAAAGTAAGCGGAACAGTGTGTGTTTTCAAAGATATCACTCATCTGAAAGAGATTGAGCAGATAAAATCGGATTTCATTTCAACCGTTTCACATGAACTTAGAACTCCGCTGACCTCCATAATAATGGGAACCAAGCTTTTATTGGATGATACAGAGTCAATGACTTCAGAGCAGAAAGAGATAATTCAGGCAATAGATGAGGATGGCGGCCAGCTTGTGATGCTTGTAAACGATTTGCTGGACCTTTCAAAACTTGAATCTGGAAAGATGCAGATAAACTTAGAGAAGGCATCCATATTTGATATTGCGGAATTAAGTTTAAAATCTCTTTCAGACGTTGCCGAGAGCAGGGAAATAGAGCTTATAAACGATATATCTCCTAAATTGCCTCAGGTATATGTCGATTACAAAAAAATAAAATGTGTGATAAACAATCTGGTTACGAATGCTCTTAAATACACTGACAAAGGTGGTATAATTAGAATATCCGCAAAGGCGGAAAAGGGTTTTATGAGGGTGTCGGTTAAAGACAATGGAAGAGGTATACCTGAAGAATACCATGAAAAGATATTCGATAAGTTTTCACAGGTTGGAGACATGGCCGATGCATCAGGGACTGGACTTGGCCTTGCAATTACAAAGGGTTTTGTAAAGCAGCACAATGGCGACATATGGGTTGAAAGCAAACCCGGAGAAGGAAGCAATTTTATATTTACTTTACCATTATATAAAGGATGATCTTATGAGCAGCAAAATTCTTGTAATAGAGGATTCAAAAAATATTTCTTTATTGATTGAGAAGTGCTTGGAGCGCAATGGATTCCAAGTGTTTTTAGCTGAAGACGGCCTTAAAGCGATGGAGAAGGTTTTTGAAATAATGCCTGATTTGATATTGCTTGATATACTTATACCAAAGCTCAATGGCTTACTTGTGTGTGAAGCCTTGAAATCAAACAGCGAAGTTTCTAAAATACCTATAATAGCTATAAGTGCAAAAACACAGTATGAAGATATACAAAAAGCTATGAAAGCCGGAGCGGAAGATTACCTGACCAAGCCTTTTACTCCGGATGAACTTATTATGTTCGTAAGAAAATATATATAACAAAGTTTACAGTTTTCGAAAGATAAGAGGTGGAATCTTGAATAGGCACATCTTGATAATAGATGATACTAAAAATATAAGGCTCATGCTTTCGAAATGCTTATCAGGCGTCGGATATATTGTTGATACTGCAGGCAGCGGTGAGGAAGGAATAGAATATTTTAAAAAAAATAGATATGATATAGTTCTGCTCGATATAAGGATGCCTAAGATGAGCGGCACGGAAGTATTGAAAAAAATAAGGGAGATAAATGATGATACCCTGGTAATTATAATAACCGCATTCCCAACAGTAAAGAATGCAGTCGACTGTATCAAATTAGGAGCGGTAGATTATATCCGCAAACCTTTTACGCCTGATAAGATAAGGAACATGGTAAAAGAGCTGCTTGAAAGAAAAAAAATGTCCGGAAACAATGGCGGCAGCTTTGAGCTTACAATGCAGTATGCTAAAAAATGCATAAATGAACGAAATTTTGATAAAGGAGAGGAATATTTAAAGAAGGCGATTTCAATATCTATAGAAAATCCTGAACCATTTATATTGCTTGGAAACATATCTGAATTGAAGGAGGATTATGACAACGCACGTAAGTATTATAAAATTGCATTGGAGTTGGAACCTGAATCCTACAGTGCAGCCGAAAGTTTAAACCGCATTAAAGACAGACTATGATAGAATAAGCCTTAGAACTTAAAAAGTGTTCACATCGCTCGCTCGGATTGCTCAAAAATCAACTCTACGTTTTAACATAGCATTTGTTTAAAATATCATAAAGGCAAAATCATTTAAACAGCGTAAAGGCTGTTTTTTTTATTATGAAGCAAAACTCGCTCTAAGTGGCAAGCTCTGGCAGGCTTTATATAAATGATGGCATTTCATAAATTTTAATATAGTATATCAAAGATAATAGAATAAAATTAAATAAAAATAATGATAATTTACGACAATGGTAAATAACACATGAAAAAATATGATATTTGATAGAAAATATATAATGGTTATCCAAACAGTAGATATAATGGTCGATTGTTGATATAACGGGATTTTAGTTTAAAATCCATTGATGATATAATTAATAAAGTTTAGAATCAGCCGTTTCAACATACTCAATCTAAATGAATCATTCATGCATTATTAAAAGGGGGACTTTTATTAATGGAAGCTAAGATTGAATTCATTTCAGATAAAAATTGTTTTATGAAAAACTTGTTTGATATACTTAAAAGTCCAGTGCACTCTGAAATATTTATATCCGGATTTTTGGCTGAATCCATGTTGCCCGAAATTATAAACATCATAATTGAAAATGGTCATGCCGGAAAATGCAGCATATTGATTCCTTATATATTCAACAAAGCCAGGCTAAAGAAGATACAGGCAAAAGAGATATATATGCATGGGGGAAGCATAAGAGTAAACAGCAGTTTAAGAAGCAAACTCATAGTTGTCGATAATAATGTGTTTGTAGCTTCCTTTTCATATAAGGGAAAAGAGGACCGCGATCAAAAATTTGTGTTTGATAATTGCATGTTTACTGATTGCCAAGAGATATCAGAGAAAATAAGAGTTTCATTTAATGAAAAATGGAAAAGGGCTTTTCCAATAGTTATCGAGGGTGTCCAGGAGGAGATTACATGAAAATAATAATTATAGGCGTCGGCAAAGTCGGATATACACTTGCCAAAACTTTGTCTGGCGAAAAAAATGATGTCGTCGTTATCGATAAAAGTTCGGAAGCATTAGAAAAGGCTGAGGACAATTTGGATGTGCTATGTATAAAAGGCAATGGAGTAGGTGCGAACACACTTTTTGAAAGCGGTATAAATGATGCGGATTTGCTTATAGCGGTTACGGGGAGTGACGAAATTAACATGGTATGCTGCCTTACCGCAAAAAGACTGGGAGTAAAGCATACTGCAGCTCGCATAAGGGATCCTCAATATGCTAAAGAGCTGCTGCTCTTAAAAGAGCAGATAGGAATCGATCTTATCATAAATCCGGAACATGCCGCAGCCGACGAAATAGTGCATTTGATTAATTTTTCTCCTGCAATCAATATAGAAAACTTTGCAGGCGGCAGAGTGAAGATGGCAGGCATAAAGATCACTTCCGATATGCCGATTATAGGACAAAAGCTTAGGGACTACTTTAACAAGAATCAATCTCCAATATTGATAGGCGCTGTTTCAAGGGACAACAAGATCATCATACCTAAGGGCGATTTTGAGATAAGAGACGGGGATATTGCATATATTATAGGCAAGCATTCAAGCATTTATAATTTCTGTAAATCTACAGGCAAATATTCTCAAAAGTATAAAAATGCGATGATACTTGGAGGAGGCAGGATAACCTATTACCTTACGGTTTTGCTTACCGCGATGGGAATGAAGGTTAAAATCATTGAAATCGATCCTAAAAAATGTGAAGAGCTTTCAGAAGTTTTAGACGATGTGCTCATAATAAATGCCGATGGGACCGATGAAGAAGTGCTGCTTTCAGAGAACATAAGCGACATGGATTGCTTTATTGCAGTTACCGGGGTGGATGAAGAAAACCTATTGTCATCTCTTATGGCAAAGCAAAATGGCGTTAAAAAGGTCATTGCTAAAATAAGCAGAATCAGTTATATGAATGTAGTAGATAATTTAAGCATTGATAATATAGTCAATCCTAAGCTTATTACTGTAAACCAAATATTGAAATTTACAAGGGGCAATAACATTGAATCTTTGTATAAAATAATAGAAGGGCAGGCTGAAATTGGAGAATATATAATAAAGGATTCAAGCTGCATAACAGGAAAACCGATAAAAAGTTTGGGATTGCCGGAAGGTACGATTATTGCAACTATTGTAAGGAGAAATGAGATAGTGGTTCCAAAAGGCAATGATGTTATAAAAAAAGGTGATAGGGTAATTATCATAACCAAGAACGGAAACTTGGAAAATCTAGACGAATGTTCGCTGGGATTAATTGGGGGAAGCCATAATGAACTTCTTAATAGTATTAAAAAGTTTGGGGATATTATTAGCCTGTGAATCATTGGCAATGATACCCTCGTTTATCGTTTCAATATTATATGGTGACGGCGATGCTCTGTCATTCGTATATACTATGCTGATACTTTTCATAGTGGGGATTGGTGTGGCCGTATTTGCGAGGCCTAAAAACAAAAATATATATCCGCGTGATGGATTTGCAATTGTAGCCTTAGGGTGGATACTGGTGTCGTTTTTCGGATCGCTGCCTTTTATATTCAGCGGCGTCATACCTTCTTTGGTAGACGCTTTTTTTGAAACGTCTTCAGGATTTACGACTACCGGAGCCACGATAATGACGAATGTAGAGGGCCTGCCGCATGGAGTGATGTTCTGGAGGAGCTTTACACACTGGATAGGAGGAATGGGCGTGCTGCTGTTTGCGCTTGCTATATTGCCTTCAGTGCATGCAGATACTCTCCAGATAATGAAAGCCGAGAGCCCCGGGCCGAATCCGGAGAAGATTGTGCCGAAGATCGGGAAAACAGCAAAACTGCTTTATACCATATATATTGCAATAACAAGTATCGAGATTATATTGCTTTGCATTGGTAAAATGCCTGTATATGATGCTTTTGTCCATGCATTCGGCAGTGTAGGGACCGGCGGTTTTTCAATCAAAAATAAAAGCATAGGTGCATATAACAGCGTTTATATAGAAATTGTTATAACTGTTTTCATGGTGGCATGTGGGGCTAACTTTGCGCTGTATTACCAGGCAATAAAGGGAGGAATAAAAAATATATTCAAAGATGAAGAATTCAGGCTTTATATATCTGTAATACTCTCTGCAATATTGCTTATAACATTAAACCTAAATTGGAATGTATATAAATCGATATGGGAATCTTTAAGACATGCATCTTTTCAGGTAGCATCGATCATAACCACAACAGGATATTTTACGGTAAATTTTGATAAATGGACGGTTTTCAGCAAAATGATATTGCTGCTTCTTATGTTTATTGGAGGCTGTGCAGGCTCAACAGCAGGAGCAATCAAAAATGTCAGGATATTATTGCTATTTAAACTTGTCAAAAAAGCGCTTTTGAAGATAATACATCCTAGGGCAGTATACACCATAAAGTTTAATGGAAAAGCAGTTGATGAAAATACTTTATCTGAAGTTCTGGTGTATTTCTTCATGTATGTCACAACTTTTGTAATTGCTGTGCTTATTGTATCGATTGAAGGAAAAGATTTTATAACAACGATATCATCGGTTGCCACGACACTCGGAAATGTCGGCCCGGGATTAGGGGTCGTAGGACCTGCGGGAAATTTTTCTTCGCTTACGGATATAAGCAAAGTAGTTTTATCTTTTTGCATGATTTTAGGCAGGATTGAGATATATCCGATATTGTTGTTTTTCTTGCCTTCATTCTGGAAAAGGATCAGCATATAACATATGCTTATCATTGCACTGCATTTGGCCAATAGAAAATTTTATGTTTAAAGTGACGAATCTATATAAAAAAGTACATTGAATAATTATATTTATTCTAGTATAATGAATTAAAAATATTTGATCCTAAAAAATGATGACGGGGAATAGTACATGATTTGAAACTGAAAGAGAGCGGGAGCATGGTGAGAGCCCTGCAGTATATTTTCATGGAATGCAGCCCCTGAATTTCTTATCGAGAAATGAGCATTTATGAGTGCTCAAGTTAGAGAGTGACGTGTCCCCGCGTTACAGGGGAATGAAATATTTTGTTTCATATGAGTGGGCACTAAAAATGTGCTAATAAGGGTGGTACCGCGAAAAAAACTTCGTCCCTAAGTGGGATGAAGTTTTTTTTATGCTTAAAAAGTGTGAACTAAAAATATATGGAGGTTGATTTTAATGGACGAAATTCTTGAAATCCTTGAAGGCAACAGCAGATACAGTGAAGATGAAATTGCTGTAATGACCGGAAAAAGTGTTGAGGAGGTGCATAAGGCAATAAAGGAGTATGAAGAGCAAAATGTGATTGTAGGATATACGACCCTCATCAACTGGGAAAAGACAAGCAGAGAAAGTGTATTGGCATTGATTGAAGTTAAGGTAACGCCTCAAAGGGGAGAAGGTTTTGATAAAGTCGCCGAAAGGATATATAAATTCAAGGAAGTCAAGGCATGTTATCTCATGTCGGGAGGTTTCGACCTTACGGTGATAGTTGAAGGCAAGACCATGAAGGATGTTGCCCTTTTTGTGGCTGAAAAGCTCGCAGTTCAGGAACATGTTTTAAGTACTTCCACGCATTTTGTGCTTAAAAAGTATAAGGATAAAGGAGTTATTTTTAATAAAAAGCCTGAAGATGACAGGGAGGTACTGTTCATATGAATATTGAAGACATGGTTTTGCCGAGTATAAAAAACATACCTTCATCAGGGATACGAAAGTATTTTGATATTGTAAACGAAATGGATGGGGTAATATCGCTTGGAGTTGGTGAGCCGGATTTTGTAACTCCCTGGAATATAAGGGAGGCTGGGATCTATTCCCTTGAAAAAGGCCATACCCATTATACATCCAACTCGGGACTTAAAGAGCTCAGAGCAGAAATTTCGAGATATCTTAACAGAAGGTATGGTTTAGATTATGACCCTGAAAACCAGATAATAATCACTGTCGGCGGGAGCGAGGCCATTGACATTGCACTAAGAGCTTTGGTAGGTCCTAAAGATGAGGTTATAATACCTGAGCCGAGTTTTGTAGCATACAAAGGCTGTACTTTGTTTGCAGGTGCCGTGCCCAAGGTGGTTAACCTCAGGGCTGAAGACGACTTTAAACTTACGCCACAGTTGTTGAAGCAGGCCATTACGCCAAAAACAAAGGTCCTAATCATGCCGTATCCTAACAATCCTACAGGAGCTGTCATGACTCATGAAGACATTGCAGCGATTGTGGACGTGCTTAAAGATGAAGATATGATAGTCGTTTCAGATGAGATATATTCTGAACTCACATACTGTGGCAACCATGTTTCTATTGCGAGCTTTCCTGAAATCAAAGACAGGACGATTCTTATAAGTGGCTTTTCAAAGTCATATGCCATGACCGGATGGAGGCTTGGATATGTATGCGCCCATCCTGTATTGATAGATGCAATGAAAAAGATACATCAGTATGCGATAATGTGTTCACCGACCACATCGCAGTATGCTGCGATCGAAGCGCTTAAAAACAGCAGCGATGATGTCTTATATATGGTTTCTGAATACAACAGAAGGCGAAGGGTAATGCTGCATGGTTTTAGAAAAATCGGACTTGATTGTTTCGAAGCTCAAGGCGCATTTTATGTATTCCCGTGCATAAAGTCAACGGGAATGTCGTCTGAGGAATTTTGCGAGAAACTGCTAAGGGAAGAAAAGGTGCTTGTGATACCTGGGAATGCATTTGGCGCGTGTGGTGAAGGCTATATAAGAGCATGCTATGCATCCTCAATGGAAAATATAATGAAGGCAATAAGGCGCATAGGCAATTTTGTGAGCAAACACTGCAGCAAGCAAGCCGATTGAACGGAAAGAAATATGGAAACGATAATTAAAATAAAGCCGGCCATCTAGGCGATTTGCCTAGATGGCCGGCTTTACTATGCATTACTATATTTTAAAAGAGATTCCTGTTTTTTTAAGCGACAGTATGAATGGGAGAGCGGCGGCTGCGCTGACCGCACCCTGGATTATGTTTCCGGGAAGGTTTAAAACGGCCGCGGTCAATCCAAAATCTTCGTTTGCAAAAAGCAATGAGCCTATCTTGCATTCAAACATGAAATATCCGAATATCATCCAAGCTGCCGATACGACTATTGCCAGAATCAGCGGACCGGTTTTGATTTCAGCTTTGCTTTTACCGCCCGACAGGTAGCCGCATATAAAACCTTCCAAACCCTTTATAACAAATGTTGCAGGTGCATACACCGTATACCCGAGTATCAGATCCGCCATTGCAGAGCCGATGCCTCCTGCAAAAAAGCCTGCGGTCTTGCCTAAAAAGACAGCGGTTATGAATATGACTATATCCCCGAAGTTTACATATCCTCCTTTGACGGAAGGAATTTTGATTGCCATTGTGGCTAATGCAACCATCGCGATTGACAGCGATGTGTACACAATGAATTTTAATCTTTTATTTATCTGGTTGTTCAAAACAATACCTCCAATCCTGATATATATTGTATCGATACAATATCCGATAAGTTATTGCAAATCATCAATTGATGAATAAATATAATACCAGTATTGGAGGATTTGTCAATCGAATTTTACTTCTACATTATTTTTTTCATTTTCTTCTGCACTGAAGAAAGGCTGCTGTGTAAATCCAAACATGCCTGCTATGATGTTGGAAGGGAATACCTGTATCGCATTGTTGTAATCCATAACCACATCATTATAAAACTGCCTTGAGAAACTTATCTTGTTTTCAGTATCTGACAATTCTTTTTGAAGTTCTATAAAATTGGTATTTGCCTTTAAATCGGGGTACTGCTCCACAACGACCGCTAACCTGCTTAACACTTGAGTGAGCTCCTGGTTGGCCTCCATTGCCTGTTTGGGAGTTGCAGCCGATGCAAAACGGTTCCTGGCTTCAATTACCTTTTCAAGGGTTTCTTTTTCATGTGCGGCATAGCCTTTTACCGTATTGACAAGGTTTGGTATCAAATCGAAACGCCTTTTTAATTGTACGTCGATTTGCGCCCAGGAATTTTTAACTTTGTTTCGCTTGCCCACCAGGCTGTTGTATATACCTATAACTGCAATTATGAGCAATGCTATTATGATCAAAATAATATAACCTGTCATCATCATACCTCCTATATTTTTATAATCACTTCACTGTAAAATTGAATTTTTCCTTGATGTAAAATGGACTGATTTTTATGGCCGTTTCCTCTGGATTTTTTTAATTTTATTATAGACGGCCTATATAATTCATCCATGGACTACTAAATTAAATGTTATATATCAAAATCCTCCGAATCCTCCGCCACCTCCTCCGCCTGAACTTCCGGAGCTGAAGCCTCCTCCGCCGCCGAATGAAGATGAGTTCTTGGAACTTGCCAGCGTAAAAGCCGAATTTGCAGAACGTTCAAACTGTGAGGAAATGCGGTCGATCCGGTCAAATGAATCATATCCATGCATTAAACTACCAATATACAAATATGTTATGCCTTCCATATGATAGCTTT
Source organism: uncultured Clostridiaceae bacterium (assembly GCA_937900065.1). GTDB lineage: Bacteria > Bacillota > Clostridia > Clostridiales > Oxobacteraceae > CALCDS01. The sequence continues at coordinate 11,108 of CALCDS010000328.1, forward strand.
CTTCAGGAATAAGCATCTTGAGCTGTTTTATTACCTCCTTTGCCACGCCTAAGGATATGGCGTATACGAGATAGTGCTCCCATATTACAAGAGAGGGTATGGAGGCTTCCTTGAGATTGCTGAAATTTACGAGAAAGCGCTTGAAAGCTTTCCACATTGCGTATTGAGTGGCACCATACTGGGTTCTTCTCTTGATAAGCAATGCGAATATCATGAGTGCTACACCCTCGAGAGCTACGGCTATCCCGATAAATCCTCCAAACACGACCATGAATATGCCTATAATTATTTCTGCAATACCGACTAAAGAACCGATCCATTTTCCAGTGTCACAGGAATCATCAAATATTTTTTTGTCGTTGGCATCCATCTTGACCATGTTGGACCAGGCATCATAACTGTTCTTAAATTCCAATGCATCTGACCTTGATTTTGTGTGTTCTTCTATCTCATCAAGGCTGAAAGAGCGGCCGTTTCCAATGCTGTTTAGCATCCAATCCATAAAATATCTCTCATGCTCAAGAAGGTTTGAGTCAGGATCCTTCAACTTCACGAATGCATAGTTTTCATGTGTTTTAGACCTGAACAATCCTTTTTCCTCGATCCTTTGTATATCGATCTTTAAATATTTTTTTCTGACAAGATCCATCAATGTAGCTGTGATGTCCCTTGTGGTTATATTCCCGAAATTATAAAGCACGCTCATAACGGCTGGGGTGCAGTCCTCGGGAAGTTCGCGGTAGTATTTGCCCTCAAATTGAGGCTTCGGCTCTTTATTATATTTAAGGTGCAGTATGAATGCCAAAATGGGAATCCCTAAAAGAAGCACGATCGCACCGACATTTATTAAAGATACGATGATTCTTGCCCTTTCCCTTTGTGCATTTGCTTCATCTGCAAGCTTTTTCTCCTCGGACAGTATCCTGGTTTGCGCATTTTCATTTACGACATTGTGGCTTTCAGGAATAAGACTGCTTGGAAAAAGCACCCTTGCTTCGATAAATGTATTTGCAGCCAATGAGTTTATCGAGAGCCTGGCCGTGTTAGTGCCCAATATGCTTGTTTCGCCGTTTAAAGGCCCGTGTCCGAAAACTTTCAACTCTCCGCTTTTTGCTCCATCAGGGACTTTGATATTTATAACCACTGATTTTAAAGGCACTTTGTTTTCTTCGCCTATGAATTTCCAGTTGAGTTCACCTATATCATTGTACTTTACAGCAACATTTTTAAGGATATATGAGATTAAAAATGTCCTGTATTGATCCTTGGAAGGAGAGTATATTTTCAAAAGGCAGGAATCATTTGAGCTGTCGATCGTATAAACTCCGCTTTGGCCGTTTGATGCGTATTGCACAAGCTCGTACGGCTCTTTATTGTTTCCGGATATCTCGTATACGGCAAGATCAGATATTCCTGAACTTTTACTGAAGTTGATTTCTTTTGTAACGCCGTTAAAACTTCCTGAAATGTCAAAAGTTATATTCTCGGATACAGACATGGATCCATCCTTCATTATCTGAGCATCAACTTTGTAGTCATTGATGACTAAAGAAGATCCTCTTGATGCTCCATAGGCAGGGAAGGGATTAAACAATAAAATCGATACCACAAGCAAAATTATATAAGATAATTTATTCCAATACTTTGCTATTATAATCATCCCCTAACAGTTTATAGATAGGCTCTGCTTAACAACATTATGCTTTAACATGGCCTATAGATAAAGACATTAATGGTTATTGCACAAACCCTATAATACTATTCTTTGCAACTTAGTATTAAAAATATTATAGAATCACTGAATATATTCTTACACTATGATTTTCAATGATAAAGCTCTGCTAAAGTTTTTTGTTGATTTTTATGCAATCATACTTAAGTATGTCTCAGTATAATAGAAGAATGCTAAAAAATCAACAATTTTCGATAGCAGAGCTTTAAAACTTAAAGAGCATGAACAGGCCGATATGCTTAAAGAATCAATACTGTTTAGCCTAAGTCATACCCTTTTTCTTACCGTGAAATTATCCTGCAGGAGCAGCCAGTTTTGCGGGAAATCATTGCCTAATACCCAATAGAAGAATCCCCTGATTCCAAGCTCCTTGACAAGATCAAATTTGGCCTGTATGCTTCTTGCATCTTCGAACCAAACTTCGTGCCTTCTTCCTTGTTCATCGGTATAATTATAATGCGGAGCCTGGGATACATTGTCATATTCTATCCTTGCATTATATCTGGCGGCTCTGGATATAGCTTCCTGAGGGCTTATGGATTCTGCAAACTTTCCTCCGGGAACAAATGGAAGGGTCCAGTCATATCCATACAAGGGTATGCCCATCATTATTTTATCTTTGGGTACTACCGATACCGCATATTCCATTACCTCGCGTACCTGCGGAAGAGGTGAAACAGCCATTGGAGGGCCTCCGGACCAGCCCCATTCGTATGTCATGAAGAATATGAAATCCACAATTTGGCCGTGGGCCCTGTAATCGTGGCCTTCATACAGCACTCCTGTTTGATCTTCTCTTGTCTTTGGTGCCAAGGCAGAAGATATGAAATATCCCCTTTCCCTAAGCCTTGCAGCCGCTTTACGCAAAAATTGGTTGTATCTTTCACGGTTTTGGGCTCCCAAATATTCAAAGTCGAAGTCAAGCCCGAGATATCCCTTTTGCTGCATTATATTTAGTGCTTCATCCAAAACCTTATCCTGAAGCGAAGGGCTAGAGAGTATGGTCGTTGCAAGATCGGTGCTGAAGGTGCCGCCTTCAAAATTGGTCAGGACCATAATGGGCACGGCTCTATGGCGGTATGCGGCATTGATTGAGGGCTGGTCATCAACAGGCGTAAGCGTGCCGTCACGGTTTACGGCATAATTGAATATCTGAAGAAAGGTGAGATTTTCCGCAACATCATCCACTACATCAGCCGACCTGTCTCCCGTTATTCTAGGATCGATATATGCCCCGACATCGACCGTGGGTCTGGGCCTGGAAGGTATATAAAGCCTTAGCCCGGGCATAATCTGGTTCGGATTTGTAATCCTGTTGGCTCTCATGATTTCTTCTACAGATACTCCATAACGCCTGCTTATTTGATACAGGCTTTCTCCAGAGCGGACTGTGTGAAAGTTTCCTTGAAAGGGTATGACTATGGTTTGCCCGACAACAAGATTATTTGGGTTTTGTATTTCATTTGATTGTATGAGTACATTGGGCGAGACGCCATAGTTTTGGGCAATTCTGTACAATGAGTCGCCAGGTCTGACGACATGTATCTGCAATACATTTCAACTCCTTTAATATCATCTATTACTAAGTATATTCAGCAGTGGAGAAGAGGTGATAGAAATGATGATATGAAAACGAAGGCGCAATTATGCGCCTTCGTTTAAAAATTTGTATTGGGACATATACAGCTTGTAGTAGAGACCCTTAAGCCTCATAAGCTCACCATGGCTGCCGACTTCGGTGATTTTTCCGTTGTCTATTACCATTATCCTGTCACAGTCCCGTATTGTTGACAGCCTGTGGGCTATGACAAAGGAGGTCCTGCCATGGAGTATGGTCTTAATACCGTTTTGCACCAGCTTTTCAGTAAGGGTATCTATGTTTGAAGTCGCTTCATCCAGTATCAGTATTCTCGGATTGGCAAGCAGGGCCCTGGCAAATGATATCAACTGTCTCTGGCCTACCGAAAGCCTGGAGCCTCTTTCGTTGACCTTTGTGTTATAGCCGTCCTTTAGTTTCATAATGAATTCATTGGCATTTACAGCTTTTGCAGCCTGGATTACCTCCTCATCGGTGGCATCCAATCTGCCGTACCTTATGTTTTCCATTATGGTTGTTGAGAACAGGAATGTATCCTGGAGCATTATACCCATCTGGCTCCTCAATGATTCAAGTTCCACGTCCTTTACATTTTTGCCGTCTATCAGCACTTCTCCGCTTTGAACATCAAAGAATCTGCTTATCAGATTGACTATCGTGGTTTTCCCGGCACCGGTAGGCCCGACTAAGGCTATGGTTTCCCCGGGGTTTACCTTAAAGGATATATTATCCAGAACCACGCTGCCGTCCTCATAACCGAACGTGACATTTTTGAATTCCAAATATCCCTTTATTTTAGGCATTTTTGCAGCTCCCCGAATGCTGAAGATGTTTGGTTTTATATCGAGTATATCAAATATTCTTTCGGCTGCCGCAAAATTGGTTATAAGCACATTATAAAAGTTGGTTATATTCATGATAGGCCTCCAGAACATTTCTATATACCAGGTAAATGCCACAAGGGTGCCCACCGTAATGGTGCCTGTGCCTATCATTTTTATGCCTGATGCAAATACAATTATAGTGCCCAGGCCCCATGAAAGCTCCACCATAGGCCAGAACAGGTCGTTTAGCCTTACGGCCGATATGAATGATTTTATAAGGCTTCCTACCATATCGCCAAAGGTCCTTGCTTTATTTTCTTCCGAGGTAAAGGATTGTATAACCTTTACCCCGGAAAAATCTTCATGGGTAAATGCATTGAGGTTTGAACGCTTTTGCCTGTATATTTGCCATCTCTTTCTGCTTACGGTTTCAATGAGAAATAATCCAAGCGTGAGCAGTGGAAGAAGCGTTATGGACGATAGTGCAAGATTGAAATTCATATAGAACATTATGCACGACACGCATATCAAAGTCAGTATCTCGGGTATGAAGCTCGTTACACTGTTTGTGAAAAGGTCCTGCAGCGAATTTACATCACCCATGACCCTGGCAAGTATTTTGCCCACAGGCCGGCTGTCAAAGAACTGGAGCGAAAGAGTTTGTATGTGGCTGTACAGTTCATGCCTTATATTGAGCAATATCTTGTTTGTAACCGACGCCATAAGCACGATCCTGATGTGCGATGCCACCATGGCCAGCAGATTTAATAAGACCATAATGATACCGATCATTAAGAGGCCGTGCAGGTCTTTTGACATTATATATTTATCTATGGCAATCTTTAAAAGATAGGGATTTAAAAGGCTGCAAAGCATCGCACCTATCATCAGCATTATAACAACAAAAACTTTAAGCTTGAAATCCTTCAGGTAACTCATAAGCTTGATTATTATTTCGCCGTTTGATCTTGTTTTTACATATTCATCCTGCCGTATTGAATTTTTCGCCAACTATCCCACCTCGCATTCAACATCTTCAAAGTCTTTAAACTGCTCACAGTAGATTTCATAGTATTTGCCTTTTTTCTTAAGGAGCTCATGGTGTGTTCCTCTTTCCACGATTTCGCCATTGTCAACAAACAATATCTCATCGGCATTTTTTACCGCAGATATCCTGTGGGCTATTATAAAAGTGGTGGACTTCCTAATCATGTCGTGAAGATTTTTTAAAAGCTCATATTCGGTATCCATATCAAGGGCTGATGTGGCATCATCCAGTATGAGTATGGGAGCATTCTTTATAAGCGCTCTGGCTATTGAAATCCTCTGTTTCTGCCCGCCTGACAAGCCTATGCCCCTTTCTCCTATGACGGAGCGGTATTTATCCGGAAGATCAGATACAAATTCATCTGCACAGGCAGCATAAGATGCAGCTTTAACTTCATAAGGGGAAGCATTTTGGTTTCCCATCTTGATATTTTCGAATACACTGTCCGAGAAAAGGAATGTATCCTGGGATACGACTGAAATGTTTTTCCTCAGATCCTCGATTTTTATATCCCTGACATCATGTCCGTCGACAAGCACTTTTCCAAGTTGCACATCGTAGTATCTGGGTATCAGGTTGACCAGAGAACTCTTTCCCGAGCCCGTGGTTCCCATGATGGCTATTGTGCTCCCGGGTTTTGCTTCTATGTTGATATCCTTAAGCACATACTCATCTTCATATTTAAACGACACATTTTCGAATTTTACATATCCCTCGATTTTTTCAAGATGCAGCGCATTTTCTTTATCTTTTATTTCCGGTTCAACATCCATTATTGCATATATCTTTTTGGCTGATGCGTTGGCCTGGGCTGTAAGATTTGTTAACCATCCCAGGTTTCTCATGGACCAAATTGGCATCCAGACATAAGCATTGAATGCAACCAAGAGGCCTATTGTCATTTCTCCTTTGATCACAAAAATACCGCCCACAACAATGACTGCAAGAGCACACATGTTGCTTAAAAATTCATTGAGAGGAAAGTATTTGCCTATCATCCTGGCCTGCTGCATGTTAAGGTCATAATAAGTTTGATTCATCTTTAGAAATTTCAGCACTTCATACTTTTCCCTTGAGAATGCTTTAACCAGCCTGGCTCCGGCAATGTTTTCCTGGGCAGTGGTATTCATGAAGGCAGTATGGTCGCTTATTTTCTCATAGGCTTTATCAACATCGTTTTCGAGTTTTTTGGCTATATAACCTATGATGGGCATCGCAATAAGGCTGACAAGCGCGAGCTTCCAGTTGCGGTAGAAGAGTATGGCCGCGGCCAAAAGTAGGTATATTATATTATCTATCAAAAGGCCTATGCCGAATGACACTGCTCTCCATATGTTATCCACATCTTCGCTCATTCTGGACATAAGCTCTCCCGTATTTTTATTATCGAAATACTTGTATGGAAGCTTCTGTATATGGCCAAACAGATCGTTTTTCAAATCCAGGCTTACCTTGGAACCCAAGCAGTCGAACATATATTCCCTGATATAGCCAAGCACGGCCCTAGACGCGGCTATCGCCCCCAAACATGCAAAAACATAAGCCGTTAAGTCATGTTCTCCGTTTTGGATTATACGGTCTACGATCACTTGTTTGAAATAAGGATTGAACATATCGAGCACTATGCTAACAATCATAGCTGTAAATGGTATGATAACAAATAATTTATATTTTTGGATGTATTTTAGAATACGTTTCATTTTTTCCCCTCCCACAAAAAAATAACCATGGTTAACCCATGGCCCAAATTGCTGCATTTATTAGGGAATACAACTCCGGTATCGGTTGAAAATTGTGATTTAAACTATCAAGTATGCAAGCTTATTCTCACCGTATTTCCATTTAAGCACAAGCTCTTGGCGATAAATGCGTAATAAAATAAAAAGGCCATGGGACTGATAGCCCATGACCTGACATTCGATAAGTCATTTATATATCAATATCGTTTTGAGGCAGGGCTAACATATTGAATTTTAGGCATAGAAATGCTCTCAGCAAATACGAGTACTTCAATGCAGAAAAAACTGATATTGCGTGATGCATCTTTTACCTTCATCATTTTCCTACCTCCCAAAATTAAATTACTTCTATAGACTACTATTTTTTGTTATGTCTGTCAATATGTTTAACAATATTTTTAAATTGGATTGCTCAAAAATCAACATTATACTTTAATATAGCCTTATCTTAAAATATATACATTCACATATTTGGCTCCCCAATTGCATGCTTCCTTATATGTATCGAAAAAAACATCTATTTTTTCTCCCACTATGCCGGCTCCTGTATCGGCTGCGGTTGCAAATCCATAACCCTCGACAAAAACCTTTGTGCCGTATGGCATGAGATTCCGATCAACTGCAATCGTGCTGTATCCGTCAGGATTCCTCACGGCTTTTCTTCCGGATGCCGTATATGTTTTTCCTACCCCGTTGACTGCCCAATATGCCGTAGCCCTTGCTCTGATAATCCTGCTGTAAGCCATCATGCTTCCGTCCCTCGAGACTGGCATGAGCGGATATGCTCCTTTCATCACTATCCTATCCATTGGATTTTTGATAAGCTTTTCGCCGATGAGTTCTCTTGAAACCTCTTTGCCGTTTTCAAGTGTAACTTTATAAGTGACCTCCTTTTTCCCATCTTCTCCATTTTGTATCACTCTGCTTTTCGTATTGGCAAGTCCTTTATCGCTTTTAAAGACTTCAGCAAATTTTACAGTTTGTGTCTCGGTTACATTCTTTGTTTCAACCCTCACAACTTCGACAAGCATGCCGTCGTACAGTTTTGTTTCCTTACCCGGATTGACCTTGTCCAGTTCATTTAAGGGTATTCCTTCCGCAGAAAGCATGGAACCCACATTTTCCTCTGCAGATTGTATTTTAAGAGTTTTGCCGTCAGAATCGATTGTGATGTTGACAGCTTTTTTTATTGTAATGGTGCCTTTATTTGATAATTTGGAGTTTAGGGCAGGTTCGATTTTATCCTTGGATGATACAGATATTTTATTATCATCAAGTATCTCTTTAACTGTGCTTTTATATGTTACAATCTCGGTTGGCTTACCATCTATAGTTACTGTAACTGTTTTTCTCATCAAGAGCACTGCCGCAACGAGTGTTAAGACCAGTATGATTATTATCGGGATAGCATGCATTTTATCCATGTATTTTTTGATTGTGGTAAAAATGGTTATTCCTCCCTTCTAAAATCTACATATGGAAATACTAACCTCATTTTTTGCTTTTGTCAAATCTGATGGGTGCATAGACAACTATGCACAAAGGTACCGTAATAAATTATATTTCAATTGTTGCAAAATATTAACAAAATTTCGGTAGTGTATTCACATAGTTCCCAATTCATAATATATTTAAACCCGCGGTAAGTGACTTCATGATTTAAACTTGAGGTTGAATAATAGGGCTGCAAAAAGATACATTAAATTTTTTGTACACATCCTGACTTTTTGAAATGCTAAACTGTTATATATAGTGTACAGACAAAAAGGAAGTGTGGCAATGTATGATGAAAAACTGATTCGAAGAATAAAGTCCGGTGATATGGAGGCATTGGGCGTACTTATTCAAAAATACTACAATGATATCTATGCATATTGCTACCGCAGGCTGGACAATAAGCACGATGCTCAAGATGTCACACAGGAGGTTTTTCTTCATTTTTGCCGTAACTTCGATAGCTATACACAAAGAGGGAAGTGCAGGAATTATCTATATGCCGTAGCCCACAACCTTTGTATTAATGCAATGCAGAAGAAAACTCCGATTCCTTTGGAAGATGTTGAAAGGAAAAGCCCATATGATGATGTTGCGGTGGATAGATTTGAAGCGGCCGACTGCGTCGAATCTGCATTGAATGAATTGCCAAAAGAACAAAAAGAAGTCATCCTGCTGCGGTTTTATCATGATTTTAAATTGAAAGAGATTGCTCAGATTATGGATTCAGGATTGTCTATTACAAAATACCGGCTGAGTCAGGGCATTAAAACTTTAAGCAAACTGTTGTCAAAGGAGGATTGGATATGAAACTAAACGATCGGAAAATACGGGAAGATTTAAAGCGGTTTTCAGTTCCTGCATATGAACCAGATAAAATGAAGGAAACGATTTTTCTTGCAAAAAAAGCTTATAGGGAAAGACTGCTATCCAAACGGATCGGATTTTGGGAATTCATCACGATGCAGGTTCGGTTTATCGGACGCTGGGTATGGCTTTCGCAAGCCGCCTTATTGATAGGATCTCTGTGCCTTCTAAACCGCTTCCATTTTGGAAAAGCCGATATGCAGCCGGTCTTTCTGTTGTTATCATCAGCTGCTTCAGTGATTGCTTTTGTCGGTTTCCCGGAAATTCTGAAAAGCTATGCCCATAACATGGAGGAAATCGAAGAGTGCACCCGGTTCTCAATGCGCAAACTTATGGGCTCAAGGATGCTGATTCTCGGGCTGGCGGATCTGTGCTCCATGACGATCATACTGGCGGTTTCCGCCGCAGGTAACGCCTCGCTTATCCTGCGCATGATCTTATACTTGTTTGTACCGTTTAATCTGACTTGCTGTGCCTGCCTGACAGTGCTTGACCACGTTAAAAGCAGATACGACGGTTATTATTCCGGAGCCATTTGTGTTGCCTGCATAATGCTTTTTTATAAATTGGCTTTGGATAAAAAATACTATGAGGCAGCCGCTACAGGAGCATGGATTGTTTTCTTTTACATTTCAATCGCTTATCTTGCAATAGAAATTGTGCGTGTTTTCCAAAGCTTCAATCGGGTTTGCTTTAATGATGAGACGCTCTCTGCCAAATGGCAATAAGTTGAAGGAGGAACTAAAATGGAATTGGAAATAAATAAATTGACAAAGCAGTACAAAGATAAAACCGCTGTGAACGAACTTTCCGTTACGCTCATGCCGGGTATTTATGGACTTTTAGGCGCAAACGGTGCTGGAAAAACCACGCTTATGCGCATGATATGCGGTATTTTGAATCCTACATCCGGCAATATATTGCTGGATGGTAAAGATATAAACAGCATGGGGGAGGATTACCGTGATTTGCTTGGCTATTTGCCTCAAAATTTCGGCTATTACCCTGTGTTTACTGCAATGGATTATTTGCTGTATGTTGCGGCGCTCAAGGGGCTGACTGCAAGTGCTGCTAAAGTCCGCGCAAACGAACTTTTGGAGCTTACATCACTTCAAGATGTAGCCGGGAAAAAAATCAAGACATTTTCCGGAGGCATGAAACGGAGGCTTGGAATCGCTCAGGCGCTACTCAACGACCCGAAAATTCTGGTGCTTGACGAGCCTACATCAGGGCTCGACCCAAAGGAGCGAGTCCGCTTCCGCAATTTGATTTCCGATATTTCCAAAGATAAGATCGTGCTTCTTTCCACCCACATAGTTTCGGACGTGGAATACATCGCAGACACAATCCTTGTCATGAAAGACGGTCGGCTGATTCATCAGGGCGAGCCTGACAAAATCACTGCATCTATTCAAGGCTATGTTTGGGAATGCAGGGTAGATCACAAACATGCAGAGCAGTTGAATGCAAAATTTACGGTATCCAACCTGAAGCATGAGGGCGATCAGGATATGCTTCGCATTGTGTCGGAACAAAAACCATGCGAGAACGCCATGCAGGTGGAACCGACGCTGGAAGATTTGTATCTTTACTATTTTTCTGAGGAAGCAGCACGACAG
>CALCDS010000329.1 GCA_937900065.1 uncultured Clostridiaceae bacterium
AAAAAAGTGGTGCTGCACAATAAGTAAATAGTTCATTGTGCAGCACCCCTTTTGCATCACAATCTCAGTCCGTCAATAAGTATTCTTAACGATTTTAAACTCTCTTCAAAAGTTATATTGCCTGCAAACGTGGTCTGCAGTATAAATGATTCCACCAGGGCATATAATGCAAATGCCATGCTCTGTATGTTGACCTGCCGTATCTGCTTCTTGGCAACGCCCTCCTCGAGCAGCTGATTGAATATACGGCGAAGTTTAGAAACATGTTCATTCAACTTGCCCGGTATAGTGTTATTTTTCCGCTTTAGCATCAGCCATAGATCAATCATAATGATTATCATGTTTTTCTCTTTTTCACCACGACGCGTAAGTATCTCAACAATCATATTTATTTTATCCACAGCTGAAATGCTGTCATCATCAATTATATTTTTGCAATCATCCTCAAGCCTGCTCGATATATTTTTTATTGCAAATTCAAATATCTCATCCTTGTTTTTAAAATACTGGTATAGTGTCGTCCTTCCCATACCGCATCTATCCGATATATCTGAAAGTTTAGTGCCATAATATCCTTTTTGTACGAACACATCTATAGACTCTTCCATTATCTCCTGCTTCTTCTTATCAAAATCAACTATCTTAGGCAACTTGAAATCACTCCCTCATATTATAGACATCAATGTCTATAATAATTATATCATTGTAGACATTATTATAAAATCATGGCATATTCAGAAAATTGCTATATTTAAGTACCATATACAGACTATTGCCATGCTAAATCAGTTTAATACAATATTTGCAAGCGATATGGGAATACATTATAGTTCAGCGCCGCAATACGGACAGTATTTGTAATTTGAATCAACATATTTTCCGCAGGAGGGGCATATTTTATAAGGCGACTCCTTCTCTCTAAGCCTGTTTAAATCTATTGTATCGGATGTCAAAAGCTCATCTTTGTAATCTTCAGGCACTTCATACAACCTTCCGCAGCATCTTGCCTGCACAAAATATTTTCTTCCCCATCTGAATATCGGTATAAAGAAAAAGTGAAAATACATATATTCTTCAATGAGCTGCATGCTTGAAAGCCTGCCGCATCTGCATATGACATTGTTGAATTCCTTTACAACCCTTGACTTGTTTTGCACCCCAAATATCCCAAAGAAAAACATAGTATCCCTCCGAATAAATAGTGACTTCTCTATATATAATCACTGTTTTGAGTATCCACACTATGATTATATGGAATATACGGCATAAAATCAAACACAGCACCATCTCATGATCCCAATTAAGTTTGCTATGATCCATATTATTCCCATTTAAACTATTTTCCTAATGCAAGGAAAAAGTCGCCCCTACTCTTAACGATTTGGGGCGGCCATATCAGTTTACTTTATATTTTTCAGACCCTGGACATCCACTACTTAGCCTTTTCAGATTCCAATGCCTTATCAAACAGAGCGTCGGCATCGATTGCTAAAGCATCCTTAACCGCGGCGTGTGTGGCGTCGCCTTCTTTAAAGTTTGCTATTATTTTTCTTACGCCTTCCATTCCATAATTTTGAACGATATATTTTACTACCAGGTATGATTCCTTATATGCTTTTATCTCGTCAAGCTTATAAAAATCACCCTCAAGCTCTTTTAGAGAATAAAAGTCCGAGTAATCCATGGATTTAGCCCATTCTCTTTTATAGACTCTATACTCTTCATAAAGTGCGGCCCCTTCCGTAAACCACGCAGGCACATTGCCGCTTGTCATATAATCGATTATATAATGGGTCAATTCATGGAGTATCAGACCTTGCTTTACAGGAGCCCCTTTTGGATCATGTATGCCTATCGTGCCGCAGTAGTATGCTCCCAGCGCCGGACTTCCGCTGCCGAGCGCCATAATGTGTGACATTTCCTCGTAATCAGGATATATTATTATATCCACTTTATCCTTGGGTATATACTGAAAATCTTCAAAGAGCTTATCAAAAGCCGTTTCAACATCGTAAGCAACAGGTTTCACAAAATCCGAATGCTTGCCCTCATAAAGCAACCTCATCTCATCGTCTTCCGCTTCATGGGAATCAACATACTCACGGGTAAAGCTTGCCCTTGCAAACCCTTTGTATAGAGAATAAATAAATACCCGGCTATTATACTTGACAGGGTTAGCAAGCATAGTCATGAGCAGCAGGATTATTACAGCAGTTTTTGAGATTGACCTGAACACACTCAAAATTACCCTCACTCTAATCACCCTCAAATAATTAAAGTTGTACCTGGTATTATCTATAACGAAGCGGTGCCCACCACCGCAAGTGGGTGACATCTACCGCTTTGTTATATACTTCTATATATTTATGCTATTTCCTTCAAAAAGAACCGGAATTTTCGGAATATTTATAATATTTATACCAACATATTGCTCTATTGGAAACCAAAGACAAGAGGTGTGACATATAAATTGATTCGACAAGTTTTAGCACATTATACGATGTATTTAAATATTATATACAAGGGAATGATACTCGGATAAGTGGAAGGAGGACTATATGATGCCTCAGAATCCTATAGTGCAGTTTATAAAGAAGAACTTTACAGGGGCCAGTATTACGGTTACACTTGTAAACGGTCAAACAATCAGCGGTGAAATCGTGGATGGTTTCGATGACATAATAGCCTTAAAATCAGGAACTACTGTAACATTCATTAATTCATTCTTCATAGTAACATTTGTCTGATGCCGACTCACCAGCCATATATAAGGGGTACCCCAAGCTTTTCATATTTAAATTCTGTTAAAGTACAAAGTATGATGTTTGATAGGATTTATATTTAAAAACCGCCGCGTAAGTGCGCGGCAGTTTTGATTCTTGCGGTTTATACTATTGATTCAGCAGCTTAAAGTAACATGCTCAATCGAGGCTGCATAATATAAGATACCAGCATATGGAGGTAGGATAATGTTAAGAGGCCAGTTTTTGATTCCGACGAGCATCTCTGCCGAACTTCAGCTTGAAGGCGTTGAAACCTTGGGAGTAATACCTATACCGTTTGCATTGATACCGCCGACGATACAAACCGAATCTTATAGAGAAGTATTATACAGCGAAGATTTATATGAGCAGCAGAATTTTAACCAGCCGCTCTATGAAGAAACACTTTACTATTT
>CALCDS010000330.1 GCA_937900065.1 uncultured Clostridiaceae bacterium
AAATTGCTCAAAAGTCAGCATCTTTGTTTAACAGAGCCTAAATATAGCGGCCTGTAACTGTCACTTTTTATAAAATTTTATTATGGTCTGGCATACATAATCGACTTCATCTTCAGTCAGTTCAGGATAGATCGGAAGCGCCAATATTTCCTTTGATACCCTTTCGGCTACAGGAAAGTCGCCCTTCTTATAGCCTAAATAGCTGAAACATTTTTGCAGATGCAATGGAAGAGGATAGTATATGCTAAAACCTATCTCATTTTCCCTAAGTTTTGCAACAAGGCCGTCCCTGTCCCTTGCCAATATGTTGAATACATAATATACGGGCTTTTGATTGCCTTTTACTATTGGCAGCCTTATGGCATCACAACCTTTCAGTCTTTCTCTATACCATTTTGCAATCCTTTCGCGCTTTAAAATCGCATCGTTTATATACTTTAACTTTACAGACAATATTGCTGCCTGGATCGTATCCAGCCTCGAATTGTATCCTAAATATTCATAATGGTATTTGCTTGTTGCTCCGTGGACCCTGTAGCACTTAGCCAGTCGAGCCAGAGCGCTGTCGTTTGTTACTATCATCCCGCCGTCGCCATATGCTCCAAGAGTCTTCGTAGGGAAAAACGAGAATATGCCGTAGTCGCCTATGGTGCCCGAATGCCTCGGTACGCCGGATTTTCCAAGCCACCTCATTCCAAAAGCCTCGGCCGCATCCTCGAGCACCTTTAAACCGTATTTTTGGGAAATCTCCATTATCTTATCCATGTCAGCCATCTGGCAAAACAAGTGTATGGGTATTATGCCCACAGTATTTTGAGTGATTCTCTCCTCGATCTTATTGACATCGATATTGAATGTCTCTTCATCTATATCCACAAATACGGGCTTGCCGCCGTTTTTCGCTATGCAGGATGCAGATGCCAAAAAAGTAAATGGAGATGTTATTACTTCTTTTCCTTCCTTAAATCCAAGTATATCAGATGTTATAACCAGTGCATCCGTGCCTGAAGCCACACCTATTGCATATTTAGCACCTGTGAATTTTGTAACCTCCTCTTCGAATACGGCGACCTCCTTGCCGAGAGTCGTTATTCCGTTTTTGAGCACATTTCCTATGGCAGAATCAAACTCATTCTTCTTGTTTTCATATTCACGTTTCGATGTATAAAAATTAACTTTCATGCCCTATCCTCCTATTCGCTCAATATCTGTTCAGCAAATTTTATAAGATTAGTCACTACAATCCTGGCATCATCCAAAGACAGTTTTGAATACAAAGGCAAAGTTATCTCATTTGCATATTGCTCATATGCATTTGGATAATCCTTTATCGAATAGCCCAGATTTTTATACAGCGTAAACATAGGAAGAGGTATAAAGTGAACGTTTGTCGCAATACCGGCCCGGGCCATCATTTCAATCAGCTTGTTTCTCATGTCTTCATTAAAGCCTTTTATCCTTAACGGATACAGGTGGTAGCAAGTTTCGGCTTTGTCATCTTTTTTAAACGGCAGCAAAGCCCATTCCTTTGAGGAAAGATAATCATCATATAGATCAAATACAGCCTTTCTTTTTTGAAGCATGCCTTCAAATCTTTTAAGCTGCACAATGCCGATGGCTGCCATTATATCGGTCATGTTGCATTTATATCCATCGGTAACAATATCATATCTCCATGCCCCGGCCTTCATTTTGGACATTGCGTCCTTGGTCTGGCCGTGGAGGGATGATACCTTGAACTTCTTGTATAAATCGTTCTTTCCATGGAAACTGTCGCTGTTGTATGTAATTGCCCCGCCTTCGGCGGTTGTCAGATTCTTTACCGCATGGAACGAAAATACATGGAAGTCAAACTGCCCCCCTACCTTTTTACCTTTGTAGGTCGCGCCGAACGAATGTGCGGAGTCGGAAACAAGTGCTATATCCTCTCTTCCCTTTGCTTTTAAAACATCTCTTATTGCATCATAATCCACAGGAACACCTGCGAAATCCACGGTCGATATGACCTTTGTCTTAGGGGTTATGGCATCGTAGAGCTTCTCCTCATCTATTAAAAAGCTGTCCTTTTTAACATCCACAAATTTTGGCTTGATACCCATATGAAGTATTGAGCTTGCCGTGGCAGTATAAGTATAAGGCGTAGTGATCGCCTCATCGCCGCTTTTTAAATCGAGCATCTTAAGTACAAGCTCTTGTCCCGCAGTATTGCTGGAAACAGCAACGGCATGGTCCACGCCGCAATAATCAGCTATATCCTTTTCAAATTTTGCCACTTTTGGCCCTGTTGTAATCCACCCCGATTTAAGCACTTCAACAACAGCATCTATTTCTGCCTGTGTTATATCCGGAGGTGAAAATGGAATGTTGTTTGATTTCATAAATATAACCCGCCTTTCATCTGTTTTAAAATTTGGTTCTGTTTAACAAAGATGTTGATTTTTTGAGCAATCGTAGTGAGATGTGAGC
>CALCDS010000331.1 GCA_937900065.1 uncultured Clostridiaceae bacterium
TGCTTTAATAAACAAGCTGATGAAAATTGAGGCATCATACATTTTCTTTACTCCACATCCTCATATTCGTATAATAAAGAGGCAAGCCATTGGCGGAAGCTTAAAGGAATACCGCAGATACCAAGGTAAGAAAGTTTTTCTAAGGACGAAATTTTTTTTGCTGATGCGTTATAATATTCTCGTAAAAAGAGGTGATATGATGGATGACATTGCTGGTGAAGGCTGCGAGGTTTTGATTCCATCCAGCGAAAGAAAACCTTTGGCTGAGATTGAGCGCAGCATTATCACAAAATACAGAAGACATATATGGTCAAAGTTTGTAAAAGCTATCATAGATTATAATCTCATAGAAGATGGTGACAAAATCGCGGTAGCAGTATCCGGGGGAAAGGACTCCATGCTTATGGCAAAGCTGTTCCAGGAATTAAAAAAGCATGGCAAAAATAATTTTGAGTTGGAGTTTATAGTTGCCGACCCGGGATACCATAAGGATATAAAAAAACTTCTAATCGATAACTGCGAATATTTAAACATTCCAATAAAGATATTTGAATCCGGGATATTCGAGATCGTCAACAGGATAGCTAAAGATTATCCATGCTTCATGTGCGCCAAAATGCGCAGGGGAGCTTTATATACAAGGGCTAAAGAATTGGGCTGCAATAAGCTTGCTCTAGGCCACCATTTCAATGATGTGATCGAGACGACTTTAATGAATATGATCTATTCCAGGTCCATAAAGACGATGCTTCCCAAGCTTAAATCGAGACATTTTGAAGGTATGGAGCTGATAAGGCCCCTTTATTATATAGAGGAGCGGTATATTGAATGCTATACAAAAGATGCAGGCATATGGCCTTTAAACTGTGCATGCATGGTAGCCGCCAAAAGGACGGGGAACAAGCGCTATGAGATAAAGGCTCTGATTAAAGAGCTCAAAAAAAATTATAAAGACATTGACAAGTCCATATTCAAGTGCGTTCAGAATGTGGATATGGATGCCATTTTGGGATGGGAGAAAGACAGGGCGCATCATTCATATCTCGAATACTATGATGAAGATTAAAGGCAACAAGTTTTAACAGACGCTGCAAAGCCATAGGCTTAAAGCATGAGCGCCAGATATATAAAAAAGGCGGAAGATACTGGCTGTTTCATTTATGCTTTCTGTAAAGGAGCGCGTTAAGCTCACTCCCCATGAAAATGATCACACTGCTCCAGTAGAGCCAAATCAAAAGAGCGATTGCAGCGCCTATGCTGCCATAGGTTTTGGAGAGATTGCTGAAATTATCTATATAAAATGCAAAACCTGCGGATAGGGTTATCAATGCTATGGTTGAAAGCACTGCGCCGGGTAATACTTCTTTTACATGAAGATTGTCATTGGGTGTGTACATGTAAAAAAGTATGAAAACAATGAAAATGGCAACTAGTGAAATGGCATAGCGGAGCATGTTCCATAATAAATCGAATGAATTGCCATGCATTAAAATTTCGGATAAATGTTTTCCAAGGGTTTCACCGAACACTATAAGCACGATTGAGCAGAACAAAATGGTTGAAAGCGCCAGAGTAAATATGACCGATAATGCCCGAACCTTCCAAAAAGGACGCGTTTCCTTTTTTTTGTATGCTTTATTCATACCATACATGAACGCGTTTACGCCTGATGATGCGCTCCATATGGTTGCGATCATTCCCAAGGATATGAATGCCTTATTTCTAGTCCTGTAAACATTGTTTTCTATATCGAGTATGAGCATGTATACGCTGTTAGGGATAAATGCAGATACCATGGATAAAAAATCTGTGCCTATTATATTTGTGTAGCTTAACAAAGTCACGAGGAACACTAAAAACGGGAAGAACGAAAGAATAAGATAATATGCTACTTGGGCTCCAAGCGCTGATATATCGTCTTTTACAAACCTCATATAAAGTTTTTTGCCTATTTTCCATATCTCATTGTATTTCAAATCTTATACTCCCTTTCAATCATATGAAACCTACTAGTTATTCTGCTTAAATTGTCATACTCTCTATACGTATAATTTATTGACTGAATAAGAAGGAGGGAGAGTCACATAATAATAAATATAGGTCATATTAAACATCTGTGTTGATTTTTTGAGCAATCCAAGTGCGAACAGGTAAGCAGGATGCTCAAAATCAACATCATGCTTTAACAGAGCCAAGTTTTAAAGGAGGAAATCATGGGCAATAGCTGGCATAGTGAGACAATAAAATCAGTGGCAAAAAAGTTATCGGTTGAGATATCAAAGGGACTGACTGCGGAGCGGTCGCAGAGGCGTATTGAAAAATACGGCTACAATGAGTTAAAGGAAGCCCAAAGGGAAACTTTGTTTCACAGGATAATAAAGCAGTTCAAAGATTTTCTCATCATCATACTGATTGCAGCAAGCCTGGTATCCATGTTCCTAGGAGAAATCACGGATTCGCTTGTAATAATCGCTATCGTAATTGTAAATGCTGTGCTCGGCATCGTACAAGAAGGAAAGGCTGAAAAAGCCTTGGAGGCATTAAAGAAGATGTCGGCTCCGAATGCAAAGATACTGAGAAATGGAAAGATCGAAATATTGCCTGCAAGGATGCTTGTGCCGGGAGATATAGTGCTCATAGAGGCAGGCGACATAATCCCTGCCGATATGAGGATAATCGAATCGGTCAACCTGAAAATCGATGAAGCATCTTTGACAGGAGAATCTGTGCCCGTCCAAAAAGACGCCGATGCACTGGTTGGCGGTGATGCGGGAATAGGAGACCGAGAAAACATGGCATATATGAGCACGATCGTTACATATGGCCGTGGCAGCGGAATTGTAGTGAACACGGGCGGGAATACTGAAATAGGCAAGATTGCAGGCAAGATACAGGAAATACATGATGAAAAGACCCCGCTTCAGCAAAATTTGGATGTGCTTGGCAAATGGCTCGGCGTGGCATGCCTTGGCATATGCATAGTAGTATTTGTAATTGGAATCTTAAGGGGAGGAAAACTCCTTGACATGTTTATGACATCAGTCAGCCTTGCAGTCGCGGCGATTCCTGAAGGTTTACCGGCAGTGGTGACGATCGTGCTTGCGCTTGGAATGAAGCGTATGGTAGAGCGAAATGCTGTTGTAAGAAAGCTGCTTGCTGTTGAAACATTGGGAAGCGTTGATGTAATCTGTTCGGATAAAACAGGAACCCTTACGCAAAATGAGATGACCGTAGTGAGGTTGTATAGCGGCGGAAAAAATATAAAAGTGGAAGGCAAAGGCTATAATCCTAAAGGAGAGTTCATATCTGAAAGTGATGAGAAGATAGACCCGAAGGATGACCCTGATTTCAGGCTGCTCCTTTTAGCCGGAATGCTCTGCAACGATGCTTCCATAAGTCTAAGAGACGACGGCAAGTGGAGCATAATCGGAGATCCGACTGAGGCTGCGCTGGTCGTAGAAGCTGAAAAAGCCGGGTATATGAAAGATGAGGCAAATAAGCTTTATCCAAGGGTTCATGAAATACCTTTCGATTCCGGAAGAAAGATGATGACAACATTTCACTCTGATTTTCAAATCGCATCCTCTAACCAAAACGGCAAGAGGGCGGGAGCTAAGATAATATCGTTCACGAAAGGTGCGCCGGATATAGTTGTGAAAAGGTGCAGGAGGTATTATACGGATGGAAGAGCCTGTATACTTGACGACAAAACAAGAGAGGAGATAGAAAAAGTTAACAGCGGGTTTGCAAAGATGGCTTTAAGAGTGCTGGCATGTGCCTGCCGTCAGTATGACATTGTTCCTGAAAATACAGTTTCAGATGCGGTTGAGAACGACATGGTATTTATAGGACTTATAGGTATGATAGATCCGGCCAGGGCCGAGGTAAAGGATGCAATCGAAGTATGCAAGAGGGCCGGCATAAAACCTGTGATGATAACAGGGGATTATAAGGAAACCGCGGCCGCTATAGCTGAAGAATTGGACCTTATTGAAGAAGGCGACGGCGTGCTTTCCGGACAGGATATCGACAACATGAGCGATGAACAGTTGTTAAAAGTCGTTGAGAACACAAGCGTCTATGCGAGAGTATCGCCGGAGCACAAAGTGAGGATTTTAGAAGCGTTCAAAAAAAACGGGCATATAGCTTCTATGACAGGGGACGGAGTAAACGATGCCATGGCTTTAAAAAAAGCCGACATAGGCGTTGCCATGGGAATAACAGGGACCGATGTTGCAAAAGGCGCAGCCGACATAGTTTTGACCGATGATAATTTTGCAAGCATAGTTGCTGCTGTGGAAGAAGGAAGGATCATATACAGCAACATAAGAAAATTCGTTTTCTTCCTGTTATCATGCAATGTCGGTGAAGTGCTCATAGTGTTTATAAGCATGCTTTTAGGTTACCCGATTCCGCTTGTGCCGATACAGATATTATGGCTGAACTTGATAACCGACAGCTTCCCAGCGCTGGCACTAGGTACTGAAAAAGGCGAGCCCGATATAATGGACATGAAGCCCAGAAAACCGGGCGAGCCCATTTTAAATAAATCGATGATAATAGGCATAACAGTGCAGAGCGCAGCTTTGCTGGCAGCCGTGCTTGGAGCATATATTGCGGCTTTGAACCGTTACCCTGATTATATCACAAACAGTTCACATTTGATGTATGCGAGGACTTATGCGTTTGCGACCCTTATAACGGCAGAGCTTATAAGATCATATTCAAGCAGATCGGAAAGGGCTACCATATTCAAGATGGGCATACTGACCAACAGGATGCTTGTATGGGCGTCTTTGGTATCGTTTGGCCTATTGCTTCTGGTGATATATATCCCTTTTATGAGGCCCATATTCAACACAATATATCTGTCCTTTACGGACTGGATTACAATACTTATATTCTGCACAATACCATTCCTCTCGGGAGAGTTGTACAAATTGATAATCCGAAGAGCCAGCAAGGTATAAAAATAAGACAAACCACAAAATTTAAATGCCTTCGGTAAAATATTAATGCAGTTTGTCTTGATATTGCACATAAAAAATAATGCGCCGGAATTTCCGGCGCATTATTTTTATCTTACAACAACTTTTCCGTCTTCAAGTTCAACATATATATGTGAAC
>CALCDS010000332.1 GCA_937900065.1 uncultured Clostridiaceae bacterium
CAAAATTGAAATAGCAGTTGTTATTTTTCTTTTCATTTTTAATTCCCCCATCCTTTTTATAGTCAGAAAACATTTAATAGAATAAATTTACATTAAAAAAATAGAGTCAGGTGATATAACACCAGACCCCATTGCCTGATACCTTCTTCATATATGCAATATTTACATTAAAATGCCATTTATATAATCCATGGCTTCGTTACCATGAATAAATAATAAATATATTATGCACTATGTAAAAATAAATGTCAATAAAATTGTTTTAATTTTTTTTGCCGCTTATGCTGTTTGTTCCTGATAGGGATATTACAATATTGATTGATTTAAAGCTTCTTATAAAAAGAAAGCATATTTGCAAGTAATCAAGCCAGCCTGTTCATAAATAATTTGATTTATCCAAATTCGAATACTCATATTTCTCCACAAGGCCAAAGGAAGAAATCATCCTCGCAATCCTATTTTATCCTTCAAAAAAATTTACTTGCAAACGATTCCTATCTGCGTATATAGTATATAATAGTTAATGAATATAATTTTGTCGAGTATGAATGATATACAGGAAAGGACGTTTGATTATTTTGATAATGATTGAAGCAAAAAAATTATTTTTTTCCTATACCGGTTCCCCACCATATGTTCTTGACGGTATCGATTTGGAAATACACAATGGAGAGTATGTGTCCGTACTAGGTGAAAATGGCTGCGGAAAAAGCACGCTTATGAGATTGATACTAAAATTCATAAAGCCAACAAGCGGGATAATCGTATCACATGCAAAAAGAACCGGATATGTGCCGCAAAAAAACGATTTTTCCAATTCCAATTTCCCAATTACGGTTTATGAAGTGCTGAATTCTTATCGAAGACTTCTGAAAATCAAAAATAAAGGCATTATGGCTGAAAACCTTAAACGGGTTGGAATGTATGATTTTACAGATGCATTGATGGGTACCCTCTCCGGCGGTCAGAGCCAAAAAATACTGATTGCAAGAGCATTGATAGGAAATCCCGACCTATTGATTTTAGACGAACCTTCTACCGGAGTGGATATTAACAGTCAAAAAGAGATATATGGATTTTTGAAAAAAATAAATAAAGAAAGCGGCATTACCATAGTGTCTGTTGAACACAATCTGGACGCAGCCATTTCAAATTCAACATTGATTTATCATATGTTAGGTGGGCATGGACATCTCTGCACTCCCAAAAGATATGCTGACGAATATCTAAAAGGCAATGGAAAGGGTGATAATATTGTTTAATTACAGCTTTATGCAAAATGCTATTTTCGTTTCAATATTTATTTCAATCTTATGTCCATGCATAGGCATATTCCTGGTTCTTCGCCGCTATTCAATGATAGGAGATACGCTGTCCCATGCCTCGCTTGCCGGTATCACAATCGGGCTGATGCTTAATCAGAATCCTGTGCTTGGAGCATTTATTTTTACATCTATATGCGGAGCGCTGATCGAATTTTTGCGCAGCTATTTCAAAAAATATACTGATTTGATCCTCACCATCGTTCTTTCTTTGAGTGTGGGTACTGCTATTACAATCATAAGTTCAGGGAAGCTCCATGCAAATGCAGACTCCTTTATGTTCGGAAGTATACTGACTGTGACCAAATTTGATATGATAATGGTACTGATACTCAGCGCAATTTCGGTATTGACTCTTATACTCCTGTACCATCAGCTGGTCTATATTGCATATGATGAGGAAGCCGCTAAAGTGGCAGGCGTAAAGGTAGGACTTATCAATTATGTTTTTTCTATTCTCGTTGCTTCCGCAATATCAGTATCAATAAGAATAGTAGGCGTGCTGGTGCTCAGTTCAATGATCGCTCTTCCCGTAGCCACGGCATTGCAGCTTGGGAAAGGATTCAAACCAACGCTTATATACTCCATTGTTTTCAGCATAACAGACATAATGCTGGGATTGTTTATTTCATATTATCTCAATGTGGCACCCGGAGGATTTACCGCCCTTATTTCAGTAGCTGTCCTCGTTTTGGTTCTAGTAATAAAAAAAATACATGCAATCATAAACATGATCCGCAATAAAGCTCAAATATGCTGATATGCCAAAAAACTTGACTTATACAAATTGGCATTCTACAATAAATACAAATGTTAACTGTACACATCCGCATGTTATAAGAAGAATTTGATAAAGCTTTATAAGAAATAGCCCCGCAAATTGCAGGCTCCATTAAATGCAACATTTACGGCAAGCGTGCCAGGTTCAAAAACAGCTGCAAAACTCTTCTATAATAAGTTAATAAATGAGGTGAATATACCATGAAAGAGTCACAAGATAACTGGCCTGCTGGTATAAAAAAGACTAAACAGCGTGAAAGTGTGCTATCGGTGCTTGAACATGCAAAGAAACCATTAAGCGCAATGGAAATATGCTCTGAAGTAGAAAAAAACGATGATTCGATCTGGCTGTCTACCGTTTACAGGGTGCTGGAGCTCTTTGTAAAAAAAGGCTTGGTAATCAAAACCAATGTAATGAACAACGATATGTCCATATATGAACTCAATCGTTTTAAACATAAACATTATGCTGTTTGCATAAAATGCCATAAAATCATAGAAATGTATAATTGTCCTATGGATAAATTTACACCAAAACTCGAAGATGATGACTTTCATATAATCGGACACAATTTAGAGATATATGGATTTTGCAAAGACTGTGACCCAAAACGATAATCACAGTCTCAAATATTAAACATCCCCTCAGCAATAAGCTGAGGGGATGTTTAATATAAAAGGATTTAAATATTTTATGCTGTCACACTCATTTCATATCGGAAATAGTATCGACCCATTTTACAAAGGCATCCATATAATTTTTCAGGAACTGCCTTGTCGATTCGCTTGTAATCTCGCCCTTCTCATTTAAAATAGAAGCCACGTTTCCAATATAAGCTTCCGGCTGCTGCAGCATCAAAATGTTCAGAAAAGCCATTGGCTGGCGCAAATGATGATTGGCGCCGAAAGCGCCAAGACTGCCTGGCGATACGCTGATGATTCCGCCTGCTTTTCCATCCCACGCATTCTTTCCATAAGGTCTTGAACCAACATCCAATGCATTTTTCAGTACAGCCGGAACTGACCGGTTGTATTCCGGAGTCACAAAAAGGCAGCCATCCAGCGGTTTTACTTTTGCACGGAATTCTGTCCACTCTTTCGGAGGATTGCCGTCATCATCAAGATCTTGATTGTACATTGCCAGTTTAGACAGATCAATCATGTCCATTTTAAAATTATTGGGCGCCAAAGATGAAACAAACTTAGCAATGGATTTGCAATAAGATCCCCTCCGCAGACTTCCCACAAAAACTCCGGCTCTTTTATTGCTCATGATCAACACCTCCATATACTTTGCACACTTGTTTTAAAAATTTTAGGGTTTAAAAACAACACTCATTACTCATTTGAAATGTTATTTTTTCCCTTTCTTTATTATTTTCCATTATAATTTTTAATGAATTCCTCGTCAAGTGCATATACTATCATGTGCTTCCTTTAGATAGATAAAATTAATGAAGAACGTTGTTTTTCATTAATATCTGTTCTATAATGAAAACAACAAAAGAGAAAGCAGAGCAGAAAATTTTTAATAAAGTTTTGACTCTGGTCTGCTTATTACTCTTTTTATAATCTTGTCTTCTGCCTTTGTGCACAAAATTTATTCAATAAATAAAATCAATCGATTGGAGGATGAAAATATGCCAGCTTTTGCAAATCCATTTCAAGGAAATGTTGACCGCAAACTAACTAAAGAAGAACTTATCCAGGCAGTCCGTCTAGATATCGCAGGCGAGTTGGAAGCGATCTATCTATATGACGCCCACGTTCAAGCAACAGATAACGATATCGCGAAAAATGTGCTCGCAGATATCCGCGACGAAGAAAAGGCTCACATCGGCGAATTGATGACACTGCTTAGGACGCTCGACCCTAAAGAAGCCGAACTGTTTGCATCAGGTGAAGCTGAAGTACGTGAAATGCTGGATGAACTCGGGGTTGCCGCTCCGGCGGAAAATCCTTCCGGCAGTGCTTCAGAACCCGCAACCGTGGGAAGCTTGATCGACAAATCACAAGTATCAAAGTAAAAAGGAGGTTTTAAATATGAGTTATTTATCCAGAGAATCTTCTAGTCTTTCTGAAGGACTTTGGGAGCAAATCGATTCCGCTATTGTGAAAGCAGCACGGAATGTTTTGATTGGAAGGCGCTTTCTGCACATTTTCGGGCCTCTCGGCATTGGTGTTGAAACTATTGCCATTGACGACGCAGATGGGGTAAAAGAAGTTGAAAAAAATGGTCTGATCATAACTCAGGGTAGGAAACTCACAGAGATTCCTATGGTTTATGATGATTTTACGCTGCTTGCAAAGGATCTGGAAGGCGCTAAAAAATCCGGCTTCCCTGTAGATCTTTCCAAAGCTGAAATAGCTGCTGAAAAATGCGCTCTCAAAGAAGATAAGCTTATCTTCTTTGGAGACAAAGAACTCGGATACGACGGCCTGCTCACCGTCTCCGGTGCTAAAAAAATAGCAAAGAAGGATTGGAGCATAGGTGAAGGAGCCTTTACAGATATTGCTGCCGGGATCGCTTATCTTACAGAAAAAAGTATTTATGGCCCTTATGCACTTGCTCTAAGTCCTGACCTCTATATGCAGATGCAGAGGCTGCAACCCGGAACCGGGCTTTTGGAGATCGACCGCGTTGCTAAATTGGTAGGCGGACATATCTATCAATCACCTGTTCTTGGAAACGGCAAAGCAGTGCTTATAGGCTCTGATGAAAAAAATATGGACCTTGTTATCGGCCAGGATATGGCAGCTGCTTATTTAGAGCAAAAAGAACTCAATCACAGCCTGCGCGTACTTGAAACTGTTTTGCTACGCATTAAGCAGAAACAGGCTATTGTTGTTTTCGAATAACATAAAATAATATCTTTGGACTATGTTAAAACATAGTGTTGATTTTTTGAGCAATCCAAGCGAGCGATGTGAACACTTTTGCTAAGTTCTTGGCGAAATTTCCGAAGTGAATCCTAGAACTTTTGCTTGTCCGAACGAAGTGAGTTGCAAAAGTTCTTGATGAACGAGGAAATAGAGCCTTAGAACTTAAAAAGTGCAAACAGGCGAGCTGGATGCTCAAAATCAACATCTTCATTAAACATAATCTGTCTTTGATACATGATGTCAAATAAAAAGTTTTTGAAGGGAGCTGTTAAAATGTCTCTTGTCGATTTCTATCGTTGTGAAAGGTGCGGCAACATTGTCGCTCTGATTAAAAAAGGCGGCGGAACCCTCACCTGCTGTGACCAGGAAATGACCAAGCTGAAAGCCAATTCAACTGACGGCGCAAAAGAAAAACATGTGCCGGTCGTTACAAAGGAAGGCGGCAAAATAAAAGTCGCAGTCGGTTCAGTTTTACATCCAATGATTCCGGAACATCATATTGAATGGATCGCACTCGTTTCCGGCGACAAGGTGGAATTTAAATTCTTAAAGCCCGGTCAAGAACCTAAAGCCGAATTTGCCGAAGTCAAATCCGGAACTGTTTACGAGTATTGCAACCTTCACGGTCTTTGGAAAGCCGATTTTTAATACTCACTTGATAAGGTAAAAATATATTTTCAAACATGAGATCAGCCGAAGGCGAATGAGAAATTTTCATTCGCTTTCGGCTGATTTGTTCAAGCGTAAAAAAGTTTAGCTCTATAAATTAAATTGTTCTATATCGTTCTGGCAATGTCATATGCGTCCCATATGGCGTTTTTAAAATCCGCGACTTTTCTTGAATCTCCAATATGGTAGAGCTCTTTGAACTTTCCATTGAGGTTTTTAAACAACTTGTCTTCAGGAGTGTATCCAACCGACAGGACCACAGTATCTGCCTTAATGTTTCTCTTTTTTGCCGGCCCTTCTGAGATTATTGCATTGCCATCTAAAACTTCCATAAGATGTGCGTTTAAAATCACGTCGACTTTGTAAAATTTCAAAAGGTCAATCAGCATTGTCTTGTTCATGTGGGGAACAGGTTCTCCTGCTGCCATAAGCTCGCCCATCATCTCAACGATCGTAACGCGGCTGCCTTGTTTAGCCAAGTAAAGAGCCGTCTCGCAGCCTACAAGCCCTCCTCCGACCACCAGCACATCTTTTCCCGGCCTTTTAGTGCCTTCCAATATTTCTGCCGCATATGCCACGCTGTCTTTATCTGATCCTGGGAAGTCTATTTTCAATGGATTGGAGCCGGTAGCCACAATAACCGCATCCGGTTTTTCCCTTTCTATAAGATCAACATCGACTTCGGTTTCCATATTTATTTTAATGTTTTGCTCTTTAAGTTCGTATTTGTACCACTCAAGGAGCCTCTTATCATCCTTCTTGAAATCAGGCTTTGAGCCTTCATTTAGATGTCCTCCAAGCCTGTTTGCTTTTTCATACAGCGCAACGTCATGCCCTCGAAGTGAACATACTCTTGCAGCTTCCATGCCTGCAATTCCGCCGCCGATTATCATAACTTTCTTTTTTTTGTTTGCCAAAGTTATCTCATATTCCTTTTCACGGCACACAGCAGGATTTACGGTGCAGCATTCAGGCTTTGCTATAAACATCCTTCCCATGCACCCTGTATGACATCCGATACAAGGCCTGATGCTCTCGGTTTTGCCTCCAAGCACTTTCTGCGGCCAATAAGGATCAGTCAATAAACCTCTCCCTATGCAGACCATATCCAGTTTTCCTTCTTGGAGTGATTTTTCGGCAAGTTCCGGTATATCCATCCTCCCCGCTACAATCACGGGTACGCTTACCACTTGTTTTAATTTTTCAGTTAAAGGAAGATAACATCCATGTTCCTGGTAAAGCGGCGGATGCGCCCAGTACCAAGCATCATATGTACCGGCATCAGCATTAAACGCATCATATCCGGCTTGCTCCAATATTTTTGCCGCTTCAAGCCCTTCATTTAAATCTCTTCCCATTTCCTGGAACTTCTCCCCCGGCAGACCTCCCTGTCTCCAGTCCTTGACATAACTTTTTATGCTATATCTCAGGCATACCGGGAATTCCTTTCCAGCCTTATCTTTTATTTCTTTGACGATTTCAATAGGAAGAGTCAACCTACCCTTTAAATCTCCTCCGTATTTGTCAGTCCTCCTGTTAAACATTGCAATTGTAAACTGGTCTAAAAGATAGCCCTCGTGTACGGCATGTATCTCCATACCGTCAAATCCTGCGGCAATCGCAATATGCGCAGCCTCTCCAAATCTTTTTACCATCCTCTCCACTTCTTTTGTCGTAAGCTCCCTGCAGGTTACGGATGGATCCCAGTAATTCGGTATTGCGGAAGGAGCAACCGGCTCACAATCTAAAAATCCCGGTGCACCGCTTCTTCCAAGCCCTAGGGTCACCTGTACAAATATCTTTGCATCATATGCGTGTACATGCTCTACAAGTTCGGATGCCGTTTCAATAAATTGGGTAGGGTTTGTTGTTATGCACGGAAAACTCGGCATTTTGAGCTTTTCGATTTCATTTTCAACTTTTACAGCACCGGTTATTATCAGTCCGGTACCGCCTTTTGCCCTTTCAACATAATAATCTATAGCTCTTTTAGTCAATGAACCATTCGGTGTCACATGGCCAAGGTTTGCCATCGGGGCCATTGCAATTCTGTTTTTAATCTCTAGTTTCCCAATTTTTATGGGTTCAAACAATTTACTCATATCATCGCCTCCTGATATCACTTTTATATTAGGCTATGTTGTAAAGTATAATATTGATTTTTTGAGCGATCCAAGTGAACAGGCGAGCGGGATACTCAAAAAATCAACATCTTTGTTAAACAAAGCCTTATATTATTATTGACAAAAATAATTTTCTTATAAAAAACTTCATCCTCAAATGAACTGCGAGCTTCTGATTCAATGGAAACCATAAAAAGAGTCCATATTCACATTGTGAGTGCTAATCCTCACATTGCCGTGCAGTTTTTACCTGTCCACATTAGAATATATGCACCTTTCGTATTAAAAATTCTATTGCGGGCAGTTTATGGCGGCAGGAAAGAATTTTGATTTTTGCATTGAAATGGTTTCCCTCATTGTCTAGGTTTTAATTGAGTGATATACTCTATAAGCATCAGCCGATCCTTTATTTTTACGATGAAAATGGGTATAATTGTAGATGTGAAGCGCATTGAACGGGGATGAACTTATGATCGGGATAGCATATAACGGACTAAAATATAACAGGCATTGTCATTGGTCAAGAGCAGATATTTTGGCTCTGAGCATGCGTCTATTCCGCAAAACGGTAAAATCGGCGTATCTTCGGAGCCCTTTTTACCGGGAATTTTATGCTTCCCTGGGCATCAGATACAAGGACCTATCTCATTTGGATCCATCGGATCTCCCTATAATCGATAAGGAAACCGTAAGGTGCAATTTCGACCGCATAGCTAATATTGCGATTCCTAAAAAAGCGCTATCAAAAGGCCCTGAATATTTTCGCCTGCTGCCCGGCATAGGGTATCTTGTTCACACATCAGGCAGCACTGGGAAACCATGCAGTTTTCTGTATTCCCAAAGCGCAGTTACGGCTCTGGAAGCAAATTTTGTAAGGTTGAGCATTGCCGGAGGACAAAACCAGATCACATTTCATGATTTCCCGATAAAAAGCCTTTACATCTCCTCGGTCGGCAGAGGCTATGCCAGCATGCTGCTTGCTCAAAACGGCCTCAAAAGCTATCACGCGCAAAGCGTCATCGTTGACGCCTCCACTCCCTTGGATGAATGGCCGGATAAAATAGGCAATTTCGCTCCAAATTACTTGTCTGGATATCCATCCTGCATCAATATTTTATCTGAAATGCAGCGGGACGGAAAACTCAATATCCATCCCAAAAAAATCATCACGGGCGGCGAACCTATAGGAAAAGAAGAGATGCGGCGGTTTTCAGAGCTGTTTGGTTCCGATGTTATCAATTATTACGGCTGTACCGAATCGATTTTAATCGGTGCCGGTGCAAGCTGGCATGATGGATTATATCTTTTTGACGACTTAAATTTTCTGGAAACCGACAGCTATAACAGGCTTATCATAACTCCGCTTACAAACCATGCTTTCCCTTTGATACGCTATCGTTTGAACGACATTGTGGAAGGCTTCACCAAGGACTTTGTTCCGCCGCTTCCGTTTACCCACATCGACAAAATCGCCGGCAGGACCGAGGAACTTTTATGGTTTGAAAATGAAAAAGGAAAAAAGGATTTTTTGCATCCCCTGTTTCTTGACGATCTTGATGTAAAGGGAATCGAAAAATACCAGTTCGAGCAAACCGGGGCATCGGACTTTATCATAAGATGCATGACCTTTGCAGGTAACAAAGCAGAACTGGAAAAGGAAATCCGGCGGCAGATCGACGGGATGCTGCGCAAAAAAGCCATGATGAATGTGAAATATTGTATTGAATTTGTTGACCGTATCGCTCCTGATCCTGTGACCGGAAAGACAAAATTGGTGATCAAAAGAAAAACAGAAATTCCATGAGAAATGGATGTTTAATATGCCTTTATTTGGCCTTAGGTTATGCGGATTGATGCTTGCAATATGCATGTATTGATAGAATAAAAAACAGCGGGATTTCAATGATCGCTGCTCCAATCGTAAGATATGGAGCCCAAATATCGGATGAACCTATATGAATAAACGTGGACTCATTCAGCTGGTTAAAAAAGTTATGTGATATACCCGCGCCACCGGTTGGAAGTACGCAAGTCAAAAAATTAGCAATATTCCCGTGCCATACCGAATGAATGATTGCTGGAAGTATGCAAAATGCAATTGCGATAATCAATGCTGTCGTGGAATTATGGCATTTTGCAGAAAAAAAGAGGGTGCAGCAAGCTGCCGCCAGCAGCGTCAGCAAGCCTGTCAAAATCGTAATCCATTGTTCCTGACCCACTGTAAGGGGAACAAAACTAAACACAGACATCATCTGTGCAGAGGACTGCATGCTGTCCCATCCATATGCATTATTGACGGTCAATACAAATATGAGCATGCATAAAGCAAACATTGCGAAAATAATTATGAGCGAAGAACACAGCTTAACTATTGCAAATTTTGCATGGCCATTTTTCGTGCACCTTAGAATATCATCTGAGCCATTTTGATATTCCGCTGAAAAAATTGGTGAAACGATCATTGCACAGATCAGCACAAGAAGAAACATCAGAATACACAAGTTTATCGAATTGTCGTTCGTATATCCTTCCTTGAAAACAAAAGGCGTCCTTACTTTTTCATTTAATCTCTGAACTTGTTGCAAAACATTTTTGTCTCCCGGATATTTTACTTCCAGATAACTTTTCAAAGCTTCAGACCGATCCTGATAAAAGTCAGCGGTATCATCAGGATTTACTTTGCTTAAGGCTTCATATTCATCCCCGCTTCTTGGGTAAACCAAGCTTATCATATTCAGGAAGTGCGCATTGGGAACCAGCTTATTATAGTATACATCCAGAGGGATATTCTCCTCGTTTCCTTTTCCATATTCTTTGCAGATATCCTGAAAGACTTCAAGCGCATTTCTCAGCTTTGCTTGCGTTACCGCTCCCTCATAAGGCCGCATCTGTTCTTTGTATGCATGGATGGCATCTATGCCGGTTATCCTCGCCTGCCTTCCATTTTCGTCCACATAACTGTATTGGGCCTCAGAGATTACCTGATAAGAAATCATCACAGACAAACCAATGGCGATCAAAAGCAAAATCCATGTCATACGCGACTTGATAACACGTTTCATTTCCAAAAACATAAGATGCATAAAAATATCCTCCTATAGATTATCAATTTTTTTCCTTTTAGAAAGTTCATTTTTATCTAAATCATTTGCCTTTCCAACCGTTTGCCTAAACGGCTCAATATCTCGTTTGAGATTGTTCCGGCCTCTTTTGCGATATCGCAGGCTGTGATTTCAATATTCCCGGATTTGCCGATAACCACGGCAATGTCTCCAGCCTGAACGTTTAAAATGCCGGAAACATCCACCAGCGTTTGATCCATACAGATGCGTCCTATGATCGGAGCCTCATGACCGTGTATTAAAACCTTTCCAACGCCGCAGGACAAGGAGCGGGGTATGCCGTCCGCATAACCGATGGCTAATACAGCGATCCTGGTATCCTGCTTAGCCACAAACTGCAGGCCGTATCCGGCAGCCTCACCTTTGAATATATCCTTGACCAATGCCACTCTTGCTTTGACAGACAATACAGGTTTTAAGGAGGCGGCACAATTTTCTGTATCGGCGCTGGTGCTTAGCATTCCATAGAGCGCAATCCCGACCCGAGCATAATCACCGGCCAGCTCCGGGTAATTCAATACCCCATAGCTTGCCTGCAAATGAATTTTTGGACAAACAAAGCCTTGCTCTTTAAGCTGCGAGACAACATTATAAAAAGCCCGTCCCTGCTTTAAGGTAAAGTCTCTATACTCTGGAGCAGCCGTGTCATCGGCACACATATGAGTATAGATGCCTTCAATTTTCAAATTACGGTACCCGAATATCTTGCTTATATCGTTTATATTATCGCAGCGTTCCCCCAGGCGGTGCATTCCCGTGTCAATCGCGATATGCACCTTGATTTTTTTGCCGTACTGGTTCAAAGTCTCGGCATACTTGCAGTCTATAACGGTCTGCGTCAGGTGATAGCGGCAAAGATAATGGAACTGCCAAGGGTGTGTATAGCCTAAAATCAGTATCTCCCCCTTGATCTTATTTTTGCGCAGCTCAACGCCCTCCAAAACGGAAGCAACACAAAAGGCTCTAACACCCATTTTGTTTAGCTCCTGCGAAATCAAAACTGCTCCGTGGCCATAAGCATCGGCCTTGACCACAGGCATCAACTGGCAGCCATGGGGAAGCAAAGAGCAAAGCACATTGACATTGTGGTGCAGTGCCGCCCTATCAAGCTCAATCCACGCCCGCCCTCTCTTAAAGTCCTTGTTGCTTTTAAGTATAGGCAACTTTGCCATCGATACGGCAAACAGCACGGACAGCGCAGATACCGAAAGATAATGAATCAGGCTGTTTTGTACCAGCACATCCTCCATCCCCGCCTTCCTGGCTGCTCCGCGCACGATGATGATGAATAATGGATGCATGAGATATATCCACGTTGAAACTGTCCGAAAAGATTTTTCGGGTTTTCGATTCCATGACAATACAAGCGGGTAGAGGAAATACATGCATGGAAGCAGCGCAATGTACATGCTGTCATGGCGCTGCAATCCAAAATGGTGCAGTACAAATCCTTCGGCAGACATGATAATCATTGAAAAGATAAATCCGGCAGCGTTTACTCTCACCGTATTAAGCCGCGCTGAATGTCCAAACCATGCCCCCATCACAAGAAAAACAGGTGCATAAAAAAATCCGTTGCGCGTATAGGAGAATACATTAAACATTGCATCATAAATAGAGGAAATGACCGGCACCCCTGAAACAACTCCAAAATAACTGTCGCCCAAAAGGCCGACGCCATACAGAAGCAGCGCTGTTTTTAAAACCCCTTTAAAAGGCAGCTTCCGGCTTAAAAGGTATACGAGCAGGATTCCAAGTATGCATGCCGGCAGATACCACAGATGATAAAACGTTCCGTCAAACAGTATCATGCGGAGAATGCCTGCAACTCCAAGCCCATTGAAGTGCCCTGCGTAGAGATTGACTGGTATGTAAATCGCGGTAGCTATGGCATACAAAAGTGTGGCTTTTTCTATAAAGCCTAGCAGGCTGCTAAAGTCGCTGCCTTTTTCAAACAAATATTGCGGCAATATAAAGCACCCTGTCACCATTAGGAAAAAAGGCACGGCAATTCTGGCGATTACCCTGGTTAAAAGAAAATCTGCGCTGCCGCCAAAAGAGGACAATGGCGAGGTGTGGATGCAGACCACGAGCAGGGAAGCT
>CALCDS010000333.1 GCA_937900065.1 uncultured Clostridiaceae bacterium
GGCTTATTGCTCTCGTTCATCAAGAACTTTTGCAACTCACTTCGTTCGGACAAGCAAAAGTTCTAGGATTCACTTCGGCAATTTCGCCAAGAACTTATCAAAAGTGCTCACATCGTTCACTTCGATTGTTCAAAAAATCAACATATTCATTAAAC
Organism: uncultured Clostridiaceae bacterium; assembly: GCA_937900065.1. Taxonomy (GTDB): domain Bacteria; phylum Bacillota; class Clostridia; order Clostridiales; family Oxobacteraceae; genus CALCDS01. The sequence goes on from CALCDS010000333.1 coordinate 156, forward strand.
AGAGCCTAAAATAAAAAAGGGTGTACTGTGATGGAGATTTTATCCTTAGGCGAGAAGATCAGAAACAGGAGAAGAGAACTTGATATGACCCTGAAGGATCTTGCAGGCGACAGGGTCACCGCAGGCCAGCTGAGCTTTGTGGAGCTTGGCAAATCCAATCCGAGTGCTGAATTGCTGAAATATATAGCTGAAAGGCTTCAAGTCGACCTAGATTATTTATTGGAATCTGAATCAGCTCAGGCCCGAAAAATTTGTGAATATGATATAAAGATGGCTCAGGCATATATATATGATAAGAAATACGAAGACGCAAACGAACTCCTTGACAAAAGCTATGATATGGCAAAAAGGTATGGTCTTGAAAACATGCTTGGGATGATTGAACTGAATAAGGGCAGGATAGCTCTTGACGGAAATGAATACGAAAAAGCCGCTGAATATTTTTTGAACGCAAATGTGTATTTTATTGAAAACCATTGTTTCAGTGGCGAGATAGATGCATATATGCTCATGGGTGAAACAGCATATAAGAGGGGAGTGTATGAACTTTCACTGGGCTATTTTAACCAAGCAAAAGCATTATATGGCATGTCTGGTTTTTGTGATGACAATCTAAAAGCTGAGATATGTTTTAAAATTTGCCTATGCTGTATCAATTTAAACAGGCTGGATGAAGCTGATGAGCATCTTAAATGTGTTGAGTACTATCTTAACTCTATCAATGATAAAAGCGAATATGCCCATAAGCTCATGTCGGTGAGCCTGACTTATAGAGATTCCAGAAACTATGAGATGGCTTTACATTATGCTGATTCCGCACTCGATTTTTTCAGGGAAATAGATGATATGGAATGCTTGACAAAGATGAAGATGGACATAGGATTCATATATTCGGATAAGGGAGATTTGGACAAGTCGGATTATTATCTTGAGGATTGCAAAAAGAATATGAGCATCCGAAACGTCATAGATGCGGCTAAGATATATTTGAAGTTGGCTTATAATGATATCAGAAGGAATAGGTTCGATAAGGTCAAAGAGCACATCAAAAAATCATTTGAATTATTTGTGGAAGACGACGATATAGACGGACAAATAGAGTGTTACTCACTGCTAAGCGATATGTACATATTGAAAAAGGAGTATTCAAACTGTGAAGAAGCATTAAATGCCGGTCTGTCATTATTAAAATCGATAGACAAACCTTTCAAATTGATGAAGTATTATATAAAGATTGGAAAGTATTATGGTTTGATGGGCGATAAGCAACGTCAAATGGAATATATGGATAAGGCTTATAGCATGCTGTCAAATATGAATTTGGAAATCAAGTCTTACAAGACCACAGGACACATGGCGAATCTGAGTGATTTTTAAAAACCGCATGCAGACGGATTAAAATTACATTGAAAGTAACATGGCATAATAATGCTTGTTTTGCTTATTATGTCTTTTTTGCAATGTGATAAAAAATAAAATTATTTTTAGTAACACAAAGGGGGGCAGACTATGGAATTTTTAGGTTTTACGAATAATGATTTCGACTTTTTTAAGAAAAAGAGCATGATGGATAAAGCAGAATATAATGAGAGGAGAGAAGAAGTCAAGAGGCATTTTAGGGAACTTTGCTATCAGATACAAAAAAATTATCACAGTCTTACAGGCGGGACATTGTTATTGGATAAGGACTTCCATGGATTAGCCAAAAATAAGGCTTACATATATGCGTTCAGCAAGATGGATGATACGGATGTATTTGGATTATATATAATGCTCGGCAAGGACAGCCTAAATATAAACCTATGCTGCCCATACGATGGAAACCCGGTAAAATTTCAAGAGCTTAAAGGTATTATAAATGATAATAAGGATAAGTTTGCGAAATTCTTTAAAGAAAATAAAAACATGCATATAGAACTTTTCAGCAGGAACTATAAAAAGCAGGGCGAAGATGGCTGGACTGAAGAATTTAAATATACAAACAACGAATTGAATCAAGGAGATTATAACAATCTGATCAAAAACATGGAAAAGCTTCAGCCAGACCCTCTAGATGATAAAAACTTAGCCGGATTGCGCATATGCACCATAGTTTCGAAACCGGATGCAATCAAGCTTGGCAATGCACTTTCACTTAAATTGTGCAAAGATATTATAAGGCTCATAAAACTATGCGGGGACATATTCTGATTTTTTGAGCATACAAGCAAACCGGGCGTTCAAAGAGTACTTTATAATAAAAAATAAAATCGCCGCATCTAAAGTGCGGCGATTTTTAATGCTAAAAATGCCATTTCCAATTGAATTTGTATTTCCCGTTGCCTTTTGCTTTTTCTACATAGACAATGCAGCTGTCCTTATGATCGCCGTCTTTTGTGCTCACTGTAATGGTTGCCTTTCCATTTTTGAGGCCGGTTATCTTGCCGTCATCTGAAACAGAAATGATTTTGGAGTTGCTGGATGACCATTTCAAATCGGTTTTCCTGGCATTCCATGGCATAAGCATAACGTTCAGCCTGAAGGTTTGGCCTTCGCTTATTTTTAGAGTTTTATTATTTAACTTTATGCTGAAAATATCTTTGTATTTGATATATTCGTTTAAAACTATGACAATGCACCTGGCCGAATGGTTGCCTTCTTCGGTTTTGACAGTGATTACGGCAATGCCACGTCCAACTGCGGTAACATTTCCGTCATCATCCACCTTTGCGGCTGAAGTGTTGTCAGATGACCATATCACATCTTTGTCGGAGGCCTTGGATGGAAATACGGAAGCAGTAAGCTTTTCCCTGTCGCCTTCTTTCATTATCAAGAACAGCCTGCTTATGATGACATTATTCACTTGGTGATGCCCCTCGTCCTTGTCGGTCACCGTAACCTTGCAGGTCGCTTTAAAACCTCCGTCAACAGTTTTGGCAGTTATGACTGCACGGCCTTCATCCTCTCCATAGACTATTCCATACTTATCGACGTAAGCAACGTCTTCATCGCTTGAGCTCCATTTTATTGATTTATTTGCTGCATTTGAAGGCGTTATTGATGCTTTGAGCCTATAAGTTTCATCTGTTTCGATCGTCAGAGAGGATTTACTTAGAGTTATTCCGGTAACTTTTGCGTTGCTATATGGGATCTGCTCGTTTGAAACTGCACCTATCGTGGGAACTTGCTTTTTGGCGAGCAGATCCATGAAAAAGCCATCTTCAGGATATTTATAAGTGATGCTTTTCTTTGACGCAATATCGCTGATGTCGTAGTTCGCACATACGACTATGTTTCCGTCATCCTCACACAATATCACGCACTGATCAGATGTGTTGCTTAAAGCATTATAGGAGAGAGGCAGTGATACAAATTTGCTGCTTTCAAGTGATGTGCCGTAAAAGGAATTGAAACTGTTTAATGTTGTAGCGCCTCTTGTGCATAAGATAATCACCCCATGTGGAGGTATTATTTTATGCACTGTAATGTCAACTTCCGGATAAACAAATTTATAATTTTCTATATCTATATTGTCATCTGTGTTATTATACAGCTCGATATATTCATATCCGTCTTCAGTGCTCCTTGATTCAGGCATGATTTCAGTAATCAATATATCAGGCCCAACTTCGGCGGCATATGCTTTTGTTATTGGCTTTACGCCGAAGATACTAAGCAGAAGCGCAAACGCCAGCATAAAGAAAATCGGGATACATTTTTTCTTTCTCATCGTCTTATTCCCCCATATATTATTTATTCTCCATTGAGTATGAATCACAGCGGGCATCTTTATCAATCATATATATGACGGTTAAGACTAAAAAATGTTCCCTGTATTTGTAAATTGGGGTTATATTCTCATTGCTGACATATATCTCTATGTTTTATATTTTTTAATATAAGCTTTGCTAAAGAATGATGTACTCAAAACATTGAATATGAGAGGAAAATAATCCTCTATATATGTCTATAAACATCGATAAATTCCTTTGCCAAATCCAAAAAGAGCATTGTGGTCATCAGATGGTCCTGTGCATGTACCATCAATAAACTCATTGGATGCTTTACGCCATTTGCTTCTTTTACGATCATATCCGTTTGAATTTTATGTATTTCTATGAAAGAGTCATAAGCAGTTTTAATAGCTTTATCAGCTTCTTTGAACTGCTTGTTTTTTGCATAGTTTATTGCTTCCATAGCAGAAGATTTAGCCTCACCTGCACCTGCAATAATTGTACATATCAATTGTTCTTCATCCATCTTATACACTCCTTGTAGTGTCGCATCATCATATATTCTATCCAATAATGATAATGAAAACAATAATAACAAAGTATTTCGAAAATTATTATCGTAATCTAACATAAACAGTGACTGCGCCGTATTATTTTTATCTAAGGGCTATGCTTAACAGATGTGTTGATTTTTTGAGCATCTCGCTTAACCGTTC
>CALCDS010000334.1 GCA_937900065.1 uncultured Clostridiaceae bacterium
GCCGGGTACAATTTCGCCATTTTTATCTACAGCCTTATCGCCGGCTACTTTGATAGCCTTCTTTAACCCTGCCCAGTCGGTTGACTTCCTAACTTTCAAACATTCAGGCGCATTCTTTTCTACCCATGCCGTGAGTTGTTCATCATCCATTACAAACTTTGGGTTTTGCTTTTTCAGTACCAGCTTCCCACTTGGCAAACCATATGTTTCCTGTGTTTTGGTTGTCTTGTGCGGTACTGTATCAAAGTATTCCTTTAGCTTTGCCGTGAAAAAATCCACTGACCTGTCAGATTGCTCTTTCTTCTTTTGGAGCGATGCCTCAAGCTGTTCTATTTTTTCGTTTACAACCATTTCAAACCTGTGGTACTCGGCCTGCTCCTCACGGATTTTATCCAAAGCCCAATCGGCATCTAAATCCGTCTTAATCCGCCATTCCGGTTTTTCTTGTTCCGCCTCCTCCGGCAGAAACTCGTTTACTATAGCCAAATCCATTCTTATCCCTCCTTAAACAACCTTTTTTAATTTGCCCTCCACCGCCGGGAGGACTTCACTCGGTTCAAATCCCTGTTCTATCACTAGTTCATGCAGTAGTTCCGGTAGCTTTTCGCCGTAAAACATAACAAATAGTTTCCTTGTTGCCTCTTTCTGTTCGTACTGGTTCATATCGCCTGTCGAAAGTAAAATTCTGACTGCTTCTTTTAACGTCCCATTGATATAGCGCAGTTCCGAATTCTCTTGCTCAAGCTCCTCTACCCTGTGGCAAACCTGCTCGGCAAGGTACTTCAGGTCCTGTTTGTAGTCTTTATCCATTGCGTTTTTCACCTCTCCCTTGGCTTGTACAAATTTAACATGTTAAAGGCTGTTAAGCCCTTTTCATAAGCTTATCTATCTCGCTCTGGTTTCCCCGAGCGATTATCTCTTGTACAATCCTATTTGCAACTTCATTAACACGTTCCCAGCGCTTTTGGTTCTCTTCTTCGCTGATTTTAGGAGCAACTATATAAATTCTTGTGTTTCCGAACTGGTAAAACTCATCATAGTGAATTTTTAACTCCTCGTTATAACCTGCTCCCATATTTCTCACCTCGGTAAAATCATATTTTCTCGTCAATTTGTCCTATTACTAAAACCTATTTAAAAAATAATGTCCAATCGAAACCTAATACTTCAGCTATTTTTCGAGCATTATCAATAGATGGCCTGTTCCCATTTTCAATCTTCGTTATTGTGGTTCTATCAACCCCAACTAAAGCTGCTAACTGCTCCTGAGTTAAGCTATTTTCTTCCCGCTTTTCTCTCATTAGTTGCACATCACCACCTCCATTCTTTGATAGTTTTATAAACTATGGAGTGTTGTTTTGACTATTAGACAACGTATCGTTGTCCGCACTGGTAAAAAAAATATTTTCCATATTCTCGCCAAAAAATTCGGCTATTTTTTTTGCTAAATCTAAACTTGGATTTCTAACCCCTATTTCAATCATTCCATAGTAACTCGCAGTAATACCAATGGAATTGGCAACATCCTTTTGTTTCAGATTTAACTTTTTTCTTAAATTTATAAGTTTCTGTCTTGGCTGTGTTTTCAACTTCATCACCTCTATTCCCTCAACAATTCGTTGTTTGTATAATTAAATTATAAACAACAAATTGTTGCTTGTCAATATTTATCACAACTTTTTGTTGATTTTGTTTCATTACACAACTTTAAGTTGTAAAATAGTTGTAGTATTTATATGGAGGTGGTTAACTTGTTAGGTGAGATTTTGAAAAAATTAAGATCAGAAAGAAACCTATTGCAGAAAGACGTAGCTAAAGTGTTAAATATAACTCCAAGTGCATATGGCTTTTATGAGCAAGGTGAAAGAGTACCCAATGCTGAAACATTACAAAAATTAGCGGAATATTTTGATGTTACAGTTGACTATTTACTTGGTAGAACTAACATTCGTAAACCCTATATTTCTGAAAGCTATTTAAAAAATAATTCTGTAACTAATAAAGACTTGAAGCAATACGAAGATTTCATTAAGCATGCTGGAGCTTTTTTTATGGACGATGAGGTCAATGAAGAGGATAAAGAAAAGCTCTTCAAGGATATATCTGAATTATTTTGGAAGTCTAAAGAGATTAATAAACAAAAGTATGGGAGAAAGAAGAAGAGCAAATAGGGGGGCATCCTATTATGATTAACATACATACTATAGTAAAACATCTTGTGCAAAAATATAACAACACCCGTGATCCAGAAAAGATAGCACGGGAATTACATATTACAATAGTAAAAAAAGAATACACTGGCATAACAAAAGGATACTTTATTAAAATACATACAAATAAGTTTATTGTAATAAATTCTTTGCTCAATGAATACTCTCAACGTATTGTAATGGCCCATGAATTGGGACATGCCATATTACATTCAACATCAAACATATATTTCATACGGGAGCAGACTTTGTTCCCAATCGGTAAATATGAAGTTCAAGCCAATAAATTTGCAGCAGAATTGCTTATAAATGACGACGATATTATAAAAGAATATACTGTACCGCAAATGGCATGTTATTTTGGAGTACCGGAAGAATTGGTGGAATATAAATTATTAAGAAGAAAAGAAGTGGAATATTTATGAGTTTTTATATAAGTGTGCTTTACGTTGCCATAGGAAGGTTGATTCTATTCCTTTTTAAGGTTAAAAAGAATACTCTAAAAATCACATTATACAGTTCAGGGATAGCATTATTGATATCGTTTTTAATAGGGATAATAGCAAGCCATTCGCTCATTAACAGCGTTGGTTATTTATTTTATTGCTTGCCTGGGGTAATAGTTGCTGCGTTAATATTATTGGCTATTGAGATGTGGGGAAATAAGAAAAACAAGAAAATGATTTAACCGTTGTGGAGGTGTGCTTATGGAAAAGTTTAAATATAAAAATACATTTTTAATAATTTACCTTCTATCTATTATAATCATGTTTACTTTTTTGGTCCCCTTTAATATTTTAGCAACCACTTATTCCAGCCAGAAAGTTCCACATACGGCTGTTATGCAAACCATATATGATTCTATATTTTATACTAGCGATTATCGTGAGAATTCTTCTACAACAATAGCAAGCTTAATTGATTATAAAAGGTTATTAATGCAAATATTTTTTCTAACTGTAGTTTGTGGAATACCTTATTTAGTATCAAAACCATCTAAATTGACTGTCAAAGAAATTATTGACTATGAAGTAAGGTTAAAAGAGAAAGATGATGATATTTCGAGATACAAAATGCTGTATGATGATCTTCAGGAATATGGTTATAGGGGTACTCCAGAAGAAATATCGGAAGTTTTGAAGGAACAAATTAAAGAAATGAGAGAACAACAGTCAAGTGATAAATAGAAAGTGATTGGATATAAGCCACGTGCTGATAAAGATATAAAAAAAGGGAGTAGATGAGCAAATGTTTTATACGTATAGGGGACTAAAAATAAGATTAAATGAACGATATTGCCTTTGGCGTAGTCCTGAACATATTCTAAAAATGGATAAGCTATTATCAGAAACTGAGTTTTTAGCTGACCTTCGAGGCTATTATGCGTTTATATTAGGGCTCTTAATGCTCATTTCCAAATTTGACATTAAAACTATATTTATTTATACATTTTACATAACTATATTTGGAATATTGATCCCACTGTTTTACCCATTTTTATATTTTTATGAGTCTACATCTTTTAGATTCTTCAGGGGATTATTTTCCTATATATCCGGATGGTATATAGATAAACTAATAATAATTATTGTTGGATTAATTACAGCCGGTTGGAAATCAATTGTAGCCTATTTTACAGGATTTTATCTTGCAGTTATTATAAGTACAATATTAAATTATATATGGGCAAAAGTCACATATAAAAAATATGGTTTATTTATATGTGACGTAGAAAGAATATTTATAAATGTATCACGATATTACGTAGACAAGCATACTTCTTTTAATAAATGGATAAAAGACTATCTAAACGGTGTATCCCAACTGGATAGTGTAAATAGCTAATAAGGAAGTGGTACATATGAACTTAAATGCGAGTTTACATACAAACTTATATATGAACTATTGCATGTATTTAAGGAAGTCCCGAGCAGACATTGAAGCAGAAGAAAGAGGAGAGGGAGAAACTCTTGCCAGGCACCGTAAAGCCTTACTGGAATTAGCTAAAAGGCTGCATATAATCGTCACAAAAGAATATGCAGAAGTGGTTTCTGGCGATACTATTGCAGCAAGACCTGTCATGCAACAACTATTGGAAGATGTGGAACAAGGCAAATGGAATGGCGTACTGGTTATGGAAGTTGAACGTCTTGCCCGTGGCGATACGATGGATCAAGGTCTTGTCGCTCAAACCTTCAAATATTCAAACACGAAAATAATAACACCTATGAAAATATATGACCCAAATAATGAATATGACGAGGAGTATTTTGAATTCGGGCTTTTTATGAGCCGTAGAGAATATAAAACTATCAATCGTCGCCTCCAGCGTGGCCGTATTGCATCAGTTAAAGAAGGAAAATACGTAGGGAATAAACCCCCATATGGATACACAAGGGAAAAGCTTGAAAATGAAAAAGGGTATACTTTAATTCCAAACCCCGAACAAGCCGATGTTGTAAAAATGATATTTGAACTTTATACCAAGGGTGAGAAGCAGAAAGACGGCACATATAAACGCCTTGGATCAGGGCTTATCGTTAGGAAGCTCAATGAGCTCAAAATACCCACTATGAAGGGCGGTGCTTGGGCACCATCTACTATATTAGGGATATTGAGGAATCCTGTATATATAGGCAAAGTACGCTGGAATTCACGACCGGAAGTAAAGACGTTGGTTGAAGGAGAAATTAAAAAGAGACGGCCCAGAGCAAAGCCAGAAGATTGGACTCTTGTTGACGGTCTGCATGAAGCAATAATAGATAACTATACGTGGGAAATTGCGCAGGAATATCTAATCAATAATCCTTCAAGACCATGCCCAAGTGATGAAACAATTAAAAATCCATTGGCAGGATTGATTGAGTGCGGCATGTGCGGGCGCAATATGATTCGCCGTCCTTATAATGGAAAGCTTGATACTTTAATGTGTCCTTCTACAGCATGCAAAAATATAAGTACTCATTTAGTTTATGTTGAAGAACGATTACTAAAATCATTGGAGGGATGGCTATATAATTATAAACTTAGCTGGGGCGCAAATGACAAAAGCATAAACCTGTTAAATGCACAACAAGATATAAAAAAGAAATCTTTAAAAAAGGTTGAGGATGAACTTAAAACCTTTGAAAAACAAAGGGATAATATATATGATCTGCTTGAGCAAGGAATTTATTCAACTGATAAATTTTTTGAAAGATCACGAGTACTAACTGATAAAATTAATGAAGCACAGGCATATAGGGAAAAACTTCTTGAGGAATTGCACCAGGAGAAATTAAGAGAAGAAAGCCAAAAAAAGATTATTCCAAAAGTTGAAAAGGTCCTTGAACTTTATAAGTCAACTGAGGATCCGGCAATAAAAAATGAGCTCCTTAAAGAAGTTATTAATAAAGCTGTATATACAAAAACAGTGGATGGCAGAAATCATAATAATAGACCTGATGATTTTAAACTTGTTTTATATCCAAAGCTTACTAAATAATATTATCAGTAATTGACAACATCTTGGCACTGAGGAACTTGCGCATGTCGAAATCGTATGCAGCATTGTATACCAACTTGTGAAAGACGCAACTTTTGAAGAGTTGAGAACTGCCGGGCTTGACGGATATTACACTGAACACGATAAAGCACTCTATCCCGTGGATGCTAACGGAGTGCCATGGACTGCAACTTATATCCAGGCAAAGGGTGATCCTATAACCGATCTAACCGATGACATGGCTGCCGAGCAAAAAGCAAGAACAACATATGAGAATCTCATAGCTTTGACTGATGATCCGGATGTAATCGATCCTTTAAAATTCCTCTGGGCAAGAGAAGTAATACATTTCCAAAGATTTGGAGAAGCCCTCGTTGAGGTACAGGATCTTTTATCAAGCAAAAGGTCTTTTTAAACTGTAAACTCCCCGAATTAGGGGAGTTTACAGTTGTAGATATAAAACTGCATTTATTCAGCACGGCCTTAAAATCAAGCCATATATTGATTGAATATCGCTCCCGGTTTTGCAAATAATAATTAAAGCGAGAATTGCCTTATATGGTTCAAAGGAGGTCCGTGTATTGAAAAACATAGCAGTTGAAAAAAACTTAAGCACAGTAAGCGATTACTTAAAATCCCAAGGCTACAAGGTCTACGATATCGATGTCGATCAGAAAGGAAACAAAGATTTTATAGATGGTTTCGATGCTGTGGTAGTAAACGGTTTATCAAATAATCCAATGGATATTCAGACAACAGTGGCTAGTAAAACATCTATTATAGATGCCAGAGGCATGAATCCAATGGAGATTAAAAAAGAGCTTGATAAAAGATTAGGCTGGTAATTACATCATAACCCTCATTGATGCTGCGAAAATCAATGAGGGTTATTTAGGGGCTGTTGCAAAATATTTTTTAGCTATATAAAGTACATGTTGATTTTGAGCATCCTTGTTCGCCCGTTCACGCTTTTTAAGTTCTAAGGCGAGATTGCCTTGCTTATCAAGAACTTTTGCAAACTCACTTCGTTCAAACACGCAAAAGTTCTAGGATTCGCTTCGGCAATTTCGCCAAGAACTTAGCAAAAGTGTTCACATTGCTCACTTGGATTGCTCAAAAATCAACATCCTTTAGGGGACGGTTCTTCAAAAATGTAAAAATGCTTGAAAATTTAAAGTAAACCAAAACAAAAGTGCAGCGAAAATACAAAATATGACTGTATATATAACAGTTTATAAGTATGCAGACAGCCTTATATCCCGCCGGTATCATACGCTTACAGAGATTGTTTCACGTGAAACATTTCCATAAATGTATGATATTGGCTGTGAGAGCGGCTTCCGGCCAAAAATTATTTGCATATCGAGCCAAAAATGGCTGCTGCTTTGGATATTTATGCACAACGGCCGCAGGCCGGATAAAAAAGGGTTTTTAAACTTAGCGGTCTTGTATCATTATAAGTTCATGAATTTTATATATGCGGCAAGCCATGCAAAGCCGCC
>CALCDS010000335.1 GCA_937900065.1 uncultured Clostridiaceae bacterium
TGTTGAGGGAAAATAACATTTAGTAAGGGCTATGTTAAAGTTAATGTTGATTTTTGAGCATCTTTGCTAAACAGAGCCAAAGAAAAAATTTATCAAGCCGAGGTGGTATATTTGGATAGTCTTGAGCAATTAAGGTCCATAGCCCAGCAGTGCAGCGCTTTTGACCCTATAGAAAAAAATATATTGAGTTCAGATGTCGCTAGAAAAGATGGCATAAACTGTACCATGTGCACACATTATGACGGCGGCAAATGCCGTATTAAAGATGAAATACTTACAAGCATGGATCAAACTTAATTCTAAAATGGAACTGTTATTTTTGATTGCACTGGCGCCGGTGGTTGCCCTGATATTATATATATATCAAAAAGACAGATATGACAGGGAACCGCCGGCACTTCTTGTTAAAATTTTTATATACGGTGCATTGACGGTAATACCTGTTTATATAGTGGAAAAAATATTATCCATTTTTGATGTTTTCACAGGTTTATTATCGGCAGCATATACATCTTTTATCATAGCAGGGCTTACTGAGGAATACTTTAAAAGGCTTGTAGTGACTAAATTCGCATGCCCAAATAAAAATTATGATGAGAAGCTCGATGGAATAGTTTACAGTGTCATGTCTGCACTTGGATTTGCTTCAGTTGAGAACGTGATGTATTTATTAAGAGGTATGCGCAATTTTGTATATACTGGGATTTCAAGAGGTATTTTTGCAGTGCCGGCTCACATGCTCTTTGGAATAACGATGGGTTACTACCTTTCGCTTTCCAAATTTGCAGATGATGAGGCAAAGCAGAACACATACTTTCGCAAATCCCTGTATGTGCCTGCATTATTGCATGGAATATATGATTTTACGCTGATAAGCGGTTTTACGAACTTGATATTCGTATTCATCGCATTCGTGTTTTATCTGTGGAAAGTAAACTTAAACAGGCTCAATGAATATGTTGAAGAGTCGAGATATAAAAATAGAGGATGATATAGCGCATAACCTCTGTTTTTTTTAACCATTCGGTTATGCTATAATATGATTAATTGTTCCTTTAAATGATAGATACGGATGATGATGCACCTTTTGGGAGGTTTTATAAACATGGGATGTGATACTGGCGTGAAACAAAAGCGCTTTTTTATAGAGACCTGGGGCTGCCAAATGAACGAGGAAGATTCTGAAAAGCTGTCAGGAATGCTCGAATCGATGGGCTATGCAAAAACCGATATAAAAAAAGAAGCTGATATAATAATATTCAATACATGCTGTGTCAGGGAAAATGCAGAGCTTAAAGTGTATGGTAACCTTGGAGCTTTAAAAAATCTAAAAAAATCAAATCCCGGCATTACAATTGCGGTATGCGGATGCATGATGCAGCAGAGAGGCATTGCGGAAAACATCAAAAAAAGATATCCGTTTGTAAACCTGATTTTCGGCACCAACAACATACATCGTTTTCCAGAGCTCATAAACAATGCCATGCAGTCTGAAAATACGATAATGGAAGTAGAAGACGACGAGGGTGAAATCGTTGAAGGGGTTCCGATAGATAGGAAAAGCAAAATAAAGGCGCTTGTTACAATAATGTATGGATGCAATAATTTCTGTACATATTGCGTTGTGCCATATGTAAGAGGCCGTGAAAGAAGCAGAAAATCAAAAGATATACTTGATGAGGTCAAAAAGCTTGGACAGGACGGATATAAGGAAATAACCCTTTTAGGACAAAACGTGAATTCCTATGGAAAAGGGCTTGACGAAGATATAAATTTTGCAAAACTTTTATATATGTTAAACGATGTGGATGGGATACAAAGGATCAGGTTCATGACTTCCCATCCTAAGGATTTGTCTGATGAGCTTATAGATGCCGTGAAAAATTGCAACAAAGTATGCAAGCATATACACCTTCCTTTGCAATCAGGCTCGACCAGAATCTTAAAGAAGATGAACCGAAACTATACAAAGGAAGAATATCTATCCCTTGCTGATAAAATGAAGAGCAAAATACCAGGGCTAGCGATTACCACAGATATAATCGTAGGTTTCCCTGGAGAGACTGAAGAAGATTTTGAGGAAACAATGGATGTCGTTCAAAGAGTCGGGTTTGATTCTGCTTTTACTTTTCTTTTCTCTCCAAGAGATAAGACACCTGCAGCAGATATGCCGGATCAAATAGATGATGATACAAAGCACAAAAGGTTTAACAGGCTGGTTGATTTGTTAAATACGATAGGCCTTCAAAAAAATCTGAAATATGTTGGGAGAGTTGTTGAAGTTTTAGCTGAGGGCATAAGCAAAAACGATGAGTCCAAATTTATGGGAAGGACCGACACTGGCAAACTTGTGAATTTCAAAGCCGGTCTTGATGTAACAGGCAAAATCGTAAAGCTAAGGATAGATGAAGCTCAGACCTGGTCGTTAAACGGTGAATTAGTGGATTGAGAATACAGTGAAAAAGGAAGTGACATTGTATGGCCAAAGTAACACCTATGATGCAGCAGTACTTGCAGATTAAAGAACAGTACGATGACTGCATACTTTTTTTTAGGATAGGGGATTTCTATGAAATGTTCTTTGATGATGCCAAGATAGCATCGCGAGAACTTGAACTGGTTCTTACAGGCAAGGACTGCGGTCTTGAAGAGAGGGCTCCAATGTGCGGGATACCATACCATGCTGCTGATTCATACATATCAAAGCTGATTGAAAAGGGACACAAGGTAGCCATATGCGAGCAGATGGAAGATCCCGCGCTCGCCAAGGGCATAGTAAAGCGTGATATCATAAAAGTAATAACTCCAGGCACTGTGACAGATACGAATATGCTCGATGAAAAAAGAAACAATTATATAATGTGCATTTATAAAAATGGAGAATGGTATGGCATTTCGTATTGTGATATATCGACCGGAGAATTCCATGCTTCAGAGTTTAAACACAATGGAGAACAGAAGGTATTTGATGAAATAGCAAGGCTGTATCCTTCTGAAATAATATATAACACACAGTTTAAAAACAATGAAAAGATGTTGAAGCGCATAAACGATAGGTTTAACATATCACACAGCCAATATGACGATACATACTTTGAGTATAATGCCTGTATAAAAAAGGTAAATGACCAGTTTAAGAATATAGATAAAAAGATGACCCTGACATCGGGCATCTGCGCATGCGGGGCTCTGCTCTGCTATATAGAAGAAACTCAAAAGACAAGCCTTCTGCATATAAATACGCTCAACATATATTCGGCGGACGACTTTATGGTGCTCGATATGGCAACAAGGCGTAATCTTGAGCTTACCGAAACCATCCGCACACAGTCGAAGAAAGGTTCGCTCCTTTGGATAATAGACAGGACAGTCACAGCAATGGGTGCGAGGATGATGAGGCGCTGGGTCGATGAACCTCTTGTACACAGGGAAAGCATCGAGTACAGGCTTGATGCTGTGGAGGAGCTTTACAACAATGTATATGTCAGAGAATTTTTAAGGGAAAAGCTAAAGGGAATATACGATATTGAAAGGCTGATAGGCAAAATAGTATATGGAAATATAAATGCAAGGGATCTGGTATCTTTAAAGCAATCGATAGCCTCGCTTCCAGCGATCAAGGAATGCATAGCCGAGTGTAAATCTTCAATGCTCATGAATTTAAAAACCGGAATAGATATACTCGATGATGTATATGACCTGATAGATAAATCGATCACAGACAATCCTCCGATGTCGGTAAAAGACGGGCTTATAATAAAGGATGGATATAATGAAACCATTGATAAGTTGAGAAGCGCTTCAAGGGATGGAAAGGACTGGATTGCAAAGCTCGAAGAAAAGGAAAGAGAAGTTACCGGGATCAAGTCTTTAAAAGTCGGTTATAACAAAGTGTTTGGATATTATATTGAAATAACGCGTTCTAATTTAAACCTCGTTCCGGAGGACAGGTATATAAGGAAACAGACTCTGGCCAACTCTGAAAGGTATATAACGCCTGAATTAAAAGAAATGGAGTCCACGATACTCGGAGCCGAGGAAAAGGTCGTACAGCTTGAATATGAAGTCTTCTGCGGTATTAGAGACACCATATCCAAACAGATTGAAAGGATCCAGAAAACCGCTTATGCAATCTCCAATCTGGATGTGCTATGCTCGCTATCGACAGCAGCCCTTGAAAACGATTATGTAAAGCCTGTGTTTGCTGATAACGGCTCGATATCCATAAAAGACGGAAGGCATCCGGTTGTGGAAAAGACTTTGTCAGGCGGCATGTTTGTTCCAAACGATACATACCTTGATAACGGCAAGGACAGGATATCGATCATAACAGGGCCGAATATGGCTGGAAAAAGCACCTATATGAGGCAGGTTGCACTGATTGTGATAATGGCTCAGATAGGCTCATTCGTACCTGCAAAATCGGCTGAAATAGGAATAGTGGACAGGATATTCACAAGAATCGGAGCTTCTGACGATCTATCCGCAGGACAGAGCACGTTCATGGTAGAGATGTCAGAGGTTGCATATATATTGAAAAATGCCACGAGCGAAAGCCTGATACTATTGGATGAAGTGGGCAGAGGTACAAGCACATTTGATGGATTGAGCATTGCATGGGCTGTCGTGGAATATATAAGCGATAAATCAAAAATAGGGGCCAAGACACTTTTTGCGACCCATTACCATGAGCTTACCGAACTTGAGGGAAGGATAGAAGGTATTAAGAATTACCGAATATCGGTAAAGGAACATGGGGACGATATAATATTCTTAAGAAAGATAGTGCGCGGCGGTGCAGATCAGAGCTATGGCATACAGGTTGCAAAGCTTGCAGGGCTGCCTGAGGAAGTAATTAAAAAAGCCAAAGAGATAATATCAAAATTGGAAAGCAGCGATATAATCAAAATCAAATCTGCTGATGATGAAGCAGCAGTAGAAAGCAGCGATGAAGATTACAAACAGCTTGACTTTTTCAGTTTTGGAGGCAATGATATAATAAATGAACTTAGAAAAATAGAAGTTGATAATACGACTCCAATGGAAGCCTTGAACATACTTGACAGGCTGGTTAAAAAAGCAAAGTCTAAAAATTAGGCGGTGAAACGTTATGGGAAAGATACATATACTCGATGAAAACATATCTAACAAGATATCTGCCGGAGAAGTTGTCGAAAGACCGGCTTCGGTTGTAAAAGAGCTTGTTGAAAACTCAATAGATGCCGGTTCAACATCCATAACTGTTGAAATAAAAAACGGAGGGACCTCATATATAAGGGTATCAGATAACGGGATAGGCATGGATCCGGATGATGCCAAAAATTCATTCATACGCCATGCCACAAGCAAAATAAATACGGCGCAGGATCTAACCAATATAACCACTTTGGGGTTCAGGGGAGAAGCTTTGGCAAGCATTGCTTCGGTTTCTGAAGTTGAGATGGCTACCAAGCCTCATGAGTCAACATTTGGCACCAAAATTGTGATTGAAGGCGGCAAACTCAAATTTTCAGGCGATACAGGCTGTAATGACGGCACTTCAATAATTGTAAAAAATCTTTTTTATAATACTCCGGCCCGTTTGAAATTTTTAAAACGTGAATCAAGGGAAGCTGCCGTTATTTCCGATATAATATATAAACTTGCGATATCAAGGCCCGACATATCGTTTAAATTCATAAACAACAATAAAATGATATTCAATACGCAAGGCGACGGCATATTGAAAAATACGCTCCTTACGCTTTACGGCATGGACATATATAAATCGCTTATAGAAGTATCGTACAAGGGAAACGTACTGTCGGTTTCAGGCTTTATAGGAAAGCCTGATATAGCAAGATCGAACCGCAACTACCAGATATTTTTCGTAAATAAAAGATATATCCAAAACAGAATGCTCTCTGCTGCAGTCGATAATGCTTATAAAACCTTTTTAATGATAAATAAATTTGCATATTGTATACTGTTTATATCCATATATCCTGATTTAGTGGATGTAAATGTACATCCGACCAAGGCTGAAGTAAGGTTTCAAGATGATAAGGAAGTTTTTTCAGCGGTTTTCAATACCGTAAGAAACGGACTTGCCGGAGAGAATTTGATTCCTGAAGTGGACAAAGATAAAAAAATATATCAAGGTCCAAGTGCAAAGCAGCAAACGCTTTCAGATTATACAAATCATATGTTCTTAAGGGAAAACGGTTTTAAGCCCCAAGACGATAAAACAGACCCAATAGAATATGATGGTATGAAAAAAGAATATGAAACCCTCAGCAGTCTGCAAATCGATGATAAAAACATACTTAAAAAGAGCGAAAATGATTTTGACGATGAAAATGTAAACCATGATTCAGATTCTAAAGCTTTAAACCTTCTTCCACCTCTTGTGGTTATCGGACAGTGTCTATTTACATATATACTTGCACAAGGTCCTGACGGCCTTTATATAATAGACCAGCACGCCGCCCATGAGAGGATAATGTATGAAAAGTTTAAAAGCGCATATGAAAGAGGAGGGGTACAATCTCAAAAATTGCTCTCACCTCTTGTGATAGACCTTAGTCCCGGCGAAATCTGCAATGTTAAAGAAAACTTTGAAATAATAACAAAACTGGGTTTTGAACTAGAGTTTTTTGGCAATAATTCAGTTATGCTGCGTTCAGTTCCATTAGTGTTTGGTTCTCCACAGCTTAAAAAATTTTTCTTTGAAATAATTGATTCTTTTGAAGATACTTCCAAGGGGAATCATTCCTCGATAGATAAGATGATATATACCATGGCCTGCAGGAGCGCTGTAAAAGCAAACGACAGACTCAGCATCAAGGAGATGGAAGAGCTGATAGATGAGCTTCGACGGACATATAATCCGTACACATGCCCGCATGGCAGGCCGACGATAATAAAACTCACGCGAAATGAGCTTGAAAAAAAATTTAAAAGGATACAGTAATGGCAATGAAAAAATCTTTAATAATACTTTTGGGGCCAACCGCTGTCGGCAAGACGGACATATCGATAAAGCTGGCCCGTGATTTGAACTGTGAAATAATATCTGCAGATTCGATGCAGGTTTATAGATATATGAATATTGGAACGGCAAAAATATCAAAGTCTGAAATGCAGGGCATACCGCATCATCTGATAGATGTCGTAGACCCTGATGAGGATTTTTCGGTATCAATATTTAAGGATATGGCAGGAAAGTGCATAGACGACATATTAAAACGCGGTAAACTTCCAATGGTTGTAGGAGGAACAGGGTTGTATATAAACTCATTGACCCACAGCATGGATTTTTCCGAAGCCTTGGAAGACCCGAAGTACCGCAGAGAGCTGATCGATTTAGCACATGAAAAGGGCAATTCATATGTTCATGAAATGCTAAAGGACGTTGATCATGAATCCTATGTAAGGCTTCATGAAAATGATTTAAAGAGGGTAATAAGGGCACTTGAGGTATTCAAACATACTGGGAAAACAATATCCGAATACCAGAAAAAGTCAAGGGATAAGCCTATAGAATATAACCCATGCATGGTGGGATTGATAATGGAAAGGCAAAAATTATACAGCAGAGTCAACGAAAGGGTCGACCGCATGATAAAAAAGGGACTGGTAGAGGAAGTCAAAAGCCTTCTTGAAATGGGATATGACAAGAACCTCACTTCCATGCAAGGGTTGGGATATAAAGAAATGATATCATACCTGGAAGGTGAATGCTCTCTTGAAGACGCTGTTTATATATTAAAGAAGAACACAAGGCATTTTGCTAAAAGACAGCTGACCTGGTTTAGAAGGGAAAAAAGCATCAAATGGGTGGATGTAGGAGAAATGGATGATAGAGATAATATCGTTAAAAATATTGAAAAATATGTTGCAGGAAAATTTAACTCTATATAGAAATATCTAATAATATGTTTTAGGAGGATGGTACTATGATAAACAAAATAAACAATAATTTGCAGGATGTTTTTCTGAATCAAGCAAGAAAAGGCCATATACCTGTTACAATACATTTAACAAATGGTTTTCAACTTAAAGGCGGTTTTGTAAAGGGATTTGACAATTTTACAATAATACTCGAAATAGATTCCAGACAGATACTTGTATATAAGCATGCTGTATCCACGATATCTCCCCAAAAACCGGTGCTATTCACAAACAATACCGAAAATACTAGTGCTGAAACAGCCGAAAAGGAAGAAACCGAGCAGTGATTTTATATTTAACTCTTTTTGCTCTATTTTATTAAATCACCCTCTGTGATAGAATAATACAGTATCAGTCCATTTTTCATTATGAAAATGGAACTCTTATTTTTATTGGACTGATTGCAACAAATGAAGGAAGGTGATTTGACATGTACTTATGCACAAAGAAATATTTAAACCAGCAATTTGGGATCGACAATAAACTGTGCAGCTTATCTGAAAAGGTGGAGGACGATATAAAACCGCGCTTTGCAGAGCTCGATGAACTAAAAGAGTATAACCAATATAAAGTATTAAAGGCTTTTCAAAAAAATAGGGTATCCGATGCTCATTTTACATTTTCAACCGGATACGGATATGGCGATATTGGCAGAGATACCTTAGATAAGGTATATGCAGACGTATTCAACTGTGAAGACTGCCTTGTAAGGCCTCATATGGTTTCCGGGACCCACGCGATTGCAGTTGCTCTTTTCGGAAATTTAAGACCTGGTGACACTCTGTTTTCCATATCCGGGACACCTTATGATACATTGGAAGAGATAATAGGCATCAGGAAAAGTGCAGGCTCGCTTAAAGAATATGGTGTCAATTATAAGCAGGTGAATCTTACAGAGGATGGATGCTTTGATTATGGGAATATAAAGGATGTATTGTTGCATGACAGTTCTATCAAGCTGATTGAAATACAAAGATCCACAGGATATGGATGGAGACCTTCGCTTACGCTTGAGAAGATAAAGAGGGTAATAGGATTTATAAAAAGCATAAAAAGTGATGTTATTTGCTTTGTTGACAACTGCTATGGCGAGTTCATAGACACTATAGAGCCGACCGAGATTGGCGCAGATATAATTGCAGGTTCGCTTATTAAAAATCCCGGGGGCGGAATCGCACCGACCGGAGGATATGTGGCCGGGAAAGCAAAATATGTGGAAAATGCTTCATATAGGCTTACCGCTCCTGGAATAGGGAGGGAGTGCGGCTCCACATTCGGAGTGATGCGCCAGCTTTACCAGGGCTTATTCATGGCACCTCATATAACGATCGAAGCTTTAAAGGGCGCTATATTCTGCTCCAGGCTATTTGAAATTTTGGGATTTGAAGTATTGCCTAAGATGAATGACGAAAGAAGCGATATAATACAATCTATCAAGTTCAATAATAAGGATATGCTGATAGCTTTCTGCCAGGGGATTCAAAAAGGTTCTCCGGTAGATTCATTTGCAAGTGCTGAACCATGGGATATGCCAGGATACAATGACCAGGTCATTATGGCAGCCGGCGCATTTACACAGGGCTCATCGATCGAGCTTAGTGCAGATGCTCCTATAAGACCTCCATACATAGCTTATCTTCAAGGAGGACTTACTTATGAGCATTCAAAAATAGGAGTGCTTATAGCGCTTCAAAACATGATAAGCAAAGGATATATCAAACTATAACTAAAATATAGGGTATGGATAACAAACATCCATACCCTATATTTTTTAGACTCTGTTTTTATATTCTTCTAAACACCCCAATGACTTTCCCAAGTATTTTAACATCACCCACCAGTATTGGAGCCATGGATGAATTTTGAGGCTGAAGCCTTATATGGTCTTCCTCTTTATAGAAAGTTTTTACTGTAGCCTCGTCGCCTATAAGTGCAACTACTATTTCACCATTTTCGGCCGTAGATCTTTGCTCTACAATAATATAATCACCATTGAGTATACCAGCATCAATCATGCTTTCACCTTGGACCTTAAGCATGAATATCTGATGGTTTGATTGTATGAAATCCATTGGAAGAGGATATACATCATCTATATTTTGAACGGCAAGTATCGGCTGGCCTGCTGCAACTTTACCTATATATGGGACATTTACCATTTCCTTTTTGGGCTGAACATCGAGTATTTCAATTGCTCTCGGTTTGGTGGGAGCTCTTCTTATATAACCTTTTCTCTCAAGCCTTTCCAAATGTCCATGAACCGTAGAAGTTGATTTCAATCCGACTGCAATGCAGATTTCCCTTACTGATGGTGGGTAACCTTTTTGCTTTATTTCCTTTTTTATAAATTCAAGTATCTGCAATTGCTTATCGGATTTGCCAGCACTGCTGCCCATTATAATGCACCTCACATAATCAAAAATATCAAATTATTTTAATTATATCACAGAGGTATTATGCAAACAAACTTGTGTTCGCATGCATAAGAGCCCAATTGCCTTATTCATCCCTAAGTTTTACGACTTTGCCT
This sequence comes from uncultured Clostridiaceae bacterium, assembly GCA_937900065.1. Lineage (GTDB taxonomy): Bacteria > Bacillota > Clostridia > Clostridiales > Oxobacteraceae > CALCDS01. The sequence goes on from CALCDS010000335.1 coordinate 10,463, forward strand.
GCCATGCGCCTTTTATCATCGTCGATTGCAGCATAATACTTTCTTGTAGTATTTACATCCTTGTGGCCTAGTACATCTGCTACAAGGTATATATCACCGGTTTCCCTGTATAAATTGGTCCCATAGGTGCTTCTGAGCTTATGCGGAGATATTTTCTTTATGCTTGTAACTAGGCTTGTATATTTTTTCACCATGGTTTCAACGCTTCTGACGCTCATTCTTTTTCTTTGAAGCGATAGAAACAAAGCATCTTCATTTCCGGCAATAGGCTGTATTGCTTTTCTATCATTCAAATAATCCTTTATTGACTTTTTTACTTCATCGCTGAAATACAATACAACCTGGTTTCCTCCTTTTCGGGTGACCTTAAAACCGTTAACATCAAAGTCCAAATCAGATATGTTTATTCCTACAAGTTCGCTCACCCTTATGCCTGTGCCTAAAAAGAGGGATAGTATGGCCATATCCCTGGATCTTGTGAATTTTTGATATTTAAGCTGAATTGGGCTGAGCTTCCGGCCGGATTCCACGATATCAAGAAGTTTTGCAACCTCGTCGACTTCAAGCCTGATTATCGGCTTTTCATGCACCTTAGGCATGTCCACAAAGGAAGCAGGATTTGTCTTTATCTTTTTTCTTTTATAATAGAACTTGTAAAAAGACCTGATGGCAGAAAGCTTTCTGGCTTTTCCTCTATTTTTATTGGAAAACTGCAACATATGGTCAGGATTATCCTTATCAGGCTTTAAATAAAAATTGAGATGCTCCATAAAAGACTCAATATCAGAAGAATCAACGGAATCTAAATCATCAAGTTTTATAGAAGATATGCTTTTTTGTTTAAAGCAGGGGTTGTTTTCATGCAAATACTCAAAAAACATGGAAAGGTCATATGCATACGCAATCCTGGTCCTGATGGAGGTAGTAGGTTCAATACCTATAAAGTACTCCTTGCAAAAGTTTGGCAAAGAATTTACGATTTGCCTTAGTCTTAAAGTTCGTTCTTGATTCAATTCATCTTGGTATGTAATATCTGAAGGCATAATTTGTGCACCTCTTTAAGAAATAATATTAAGCTTAATAATATTATAAGCAAGTATCGTTTTTTTTTCAATACTTTGCGCTAAACTTGTCTTTAACGCAAAGTATAATATGGTGGAATCTGTTTATCTTTACCATTTCAGATGGCTCCCCTTTTATTAAATTCAATAACACAATTTACAAATTTAAATGCTCTTGAAAAAAATATTTTTTGCTTCATTATAATAAATAACAATAAAAAAAGCCTGTTTTA
>CALCDS010000336.1 GCA_937900065.1 uncultured Clostridiaceae bacterium
CTGACTTTAGCTTCGCTTAAATGTCCGCCGTAAGTATTGTTGTTTTTATCGGCTAAACAAATGTGGATATGAAGGTATGTTTCCTTATTCATCGTGGATATGTTTCCTGTAATGGACACAATCTCAAAATCACCTTTTAAATTTCTTGAAATATATTTTTTTGTGGAAGTTTCAAACAGTCCTATTTTTGCTTCACCGACAGCACCGATTCCGGTTATGCTGGCAAGCTTTATATTGTTTTGTTTAGCAAAATTTTTTAATGTCTCAACTATTTCTTCTCCCCTGTTGATCCTCACCAAATATGTATTGCCAAACTTTTTAAATTCCATATTCCTTACCTCCGATTAATAAATTTTGGCTGCATTAAACAAAACTAAATCTCAACTCATTATTTATTTTAGCATACAATGGTAAAGATTATTGATTCGAATCAAATATAAAATTATCTATTCACTATATTAATGGGCGAACCTTCAATAAAACTCTTTAAATTTTCTACTGCGATATTCATGAGCCTTTGGCGGCTCTCTTTTGATGCCCATGAAATATGGGGCGTGATTATCATATTCTTCGCTTTTAGAAGCGGATTGTCCATACGGATTGGTTCAGCCGAAACCACATCGACAGCCGCTCCGGCAACTTTTCCGCTGTTTAGGGCATTCTTTAAATCCTCTTCTACAATCAGCTGGCCGCGGGAATTGTTGATTATCATGACGCCATCCTTCATTTTAGCAATCGTATCCTTATTGATTATGCCTTTTGTTGAAGGGAAAAGCGGGCAGTGAAGAACTATCACATCCGACACTCTCAAAAGTTCATCCAACTCAACATATTTGCAGGTCTCGCTTTCCAATTTTGGATTCTTGTGCGGATCAGATACAACAACCTTCATATGAAGGGCCTGCGCAATCTCGCCTGTTCTTTGTCCAATTCTTCCAAACCCTATTATGCCCATAGTCTTGCCTGCCAGTTCAATCAAAGGATGGTTCCAGAAACAAAAATCCTTACTGTTAGTCCAATAGCCCCTTTTGACGCAGTCGGAATGTTCACCTATATGGTGGCAAAGTTCAAGAAGCAGTGCAATAGCAAACTGTGAAACCACATCGGTGCCATAGTTTGGTATGTTGGCCACAGGTATTCCCCTTTCCTTTGCGGCTTCAACATCGATAATGTTATAACCCGTTGCCAGTACGCCTATAAATTTAATATTGGGACATGCATCCATCACATCCTTTGTAATCCGGGCTTTATTGGTGTAAACAGCTTCAGCATCGCCGATTCTTTCAATGACCTTGTCATCTGAAGTCCGGTCAAACACAGTAACCACACCGAGCTTTTTAAAAGCATCCCAGGATAAATCACCCGGGTTTTCCGCATGTCCATCCAGAATTACGATTTTCATCTCACAATCCCCCTTTACAAATCTTTAATTAATATCTATCACAGTTTATAATTTTAGTCCATATCCTTTGTCTAAAATAAATAATATTTACGGCCACTACAAAGAATAACAATCCCCCATATATTGTAATGCTATATAATATTAGTTATCATTATCATGTTATTTATTTTATATATGAAATAAGCAGTTTAAATAGGATATAATTAGATATTATATAAATTTTTATTATATGGCCTGAATTAATTTTATGGAAGTGATTGTATTCATGAATTCATACCATAGGCTGTTCGCCAAAGACGCATCAAACATGTCGGACATTCCTGATAAAACAGTTGATTTAGTTGTAACATCACCCCCATATCCGATGATAAAAATGTGGGATGAAATATTCTCCGATGATAAAAATGTCAAACAAGCTTTAAAGCAGGGCTATGGCAAACAGGCATTTGAGCTCATGCATAAAAAACTTGATAGGACTTGGGAAGAGCTAAGCAGGGTTGTAAAAGACGGGGGCATTGTTTGTATAAATATCGGGGACGCAGCAAGAACGATAAACGGCGAATTTGAAATCTATATGAACCATGCAAGGATCATATCTGCAATGAATAGATTGGGTTTTAATTCGCTTCCCTCAATCATATGGAGAAAGCAAACAAATGCGCCCAATAAATTCATGGGTTCCGGAATGCTTCCTCCGGGCGCATATGTGACATTGGAACATGAATATGTTTTGATATTTAGAAAAGGTTTAAAGAGGCAGTTTAAAACCAAACAGGATAAGAACTTAAGGGAGGAAAGTTCATACTTTTGGGAGGAGCGCAATTTATGGTTTTCGGATTTGTGGGATTTCAAGGGCAAAAGTCAGAAATTGAAAGGCAGTTCACGCTCAAGAAGTGCTGCTTTTCCATATGAGCTGGCTTATAGACTGATAAATATGTATTCGATAAAGGGTGATACTGTACTTGATCCATTTTTAGGGACCGGAACAACTGCAATTGCGGCTTTAGCTTCGGAAAGAAACAGCATCGGTTATGAAATAGACGAGAGCCTCATTGAAATCATCAAAGAAAATATTTGCAGATCATTGGAGGAAGTAAATAGAAGGACTCTTTCGCGCATTATAGAACACGAAAAGTTTATTAAATCATACAGCAAACCTGTAAAATATTTCAATGAAAACATTAAAATGCCTGTTGTAACGAGTCAGGAGAGGAATATTAAGTTTCGTGTAGTCAATGAAATAAACAGGATCGATGATTACAATTTTGAATGCATATACGGTGATATCGATATCGGTAAAGTTATAAAGCATCACATCAATTAATTTTGAATGACAATAGCTTGTGCAAGGGCGCTGTCTATAATTAAGACATCAACCAGTTTGCCCTTTAATGCTGCCTGCAGTGTTTTTGCCTTCTGCACGCCCGATGCCACGATAATTTTACATGGTATTTTCTTATATGTGTCCATATCTATGGCTAGAGTGCGCCCCTTTAAGTTGGTATCGCACTCTTTGCCATTCTCATCAAAAAAACGCAACATTATATCTCCATAAACTCCTTTGCCTTGTAAAAATGCAAGCTCATCTGCTTGAAGATACTGCAACCTTGAGAGCGGTGAATCAAGTTTTGGATAAAATGAGCCGATACCGCTTACAGAAATGGTAAGCTTATGGAATAATGAAAAGACCTGTTTTACATCTTTTTTGCTTTTTAATAAGTTGATTTTTTCTTCACTGCTCAATAATCCTTCATAGGAAAGTGAATAATGCCTGCCTCCAAATGCCATGGACATTCGAGGAACTAAAGTGTTCACATCAAGCTCATAATCACAGCAAGACAAACTGCCATGCAAAGTTACGAAAGTAGAATCTGTTTTTTGGCATGGATTGAGATAATTAATCAGATAATACATGGTCCCGCCCCATGCAATACCCAAAATATCATTTGAAGTGATTATACGCTGTATATATCTTGCACCTTCAAGTGCAACACTCATTTTGCTTTTTTCAGCATCTATTATATCTTCAGTTTTGTAAACAAAGGGTACTACAATTGCTTCTTTCAATTCAAATTGTTCAACCAATTCATGTTCTAATTCAAGGCATTGCTTATATGGACTTGGCATGACAAACTCAACGATTCTCTCCTTTTTTGCGCGCTTAATCAATCTCGAAACAGTTGATTTGGAAACATTAAGAATGTCTGCTACTTCTTTCAATGGCTTATCATGAACATAATAAAAATAGGCTGCTTTCATAACGACCCATTTTGATTGATTGTATACTTCTCCCTTCATAAGTCCAATCACTCCTCATATCCAATTTTAATCTAAAAAATTTTAATTTTCAAACCCGCATGAGATTTTAAGGATTCTGAAATGCTTGTACAACTTTGAAATATATCTGCTGTGCTCATGCATAAATCACATTTACAGTACAACCAATAATTTATGAATTGCATTACTTATATATTACCATGAGATCTAAAAATATCTCCAACATGATATCGAAAATATTTTCCATATTGTGTTTTTCCATATACTGAATATTATGTAATTAAGGGTACCCTTTCAATATAAAAAAGTGGAGGCGAATCTATGTATGTAGATCCTATTATCGTTCAATTTCCTGAGGTTTTAGATGAAGACCGCTTTATTATAGCAACTTATTACTGTCAGACCAAGGCAAATACAAATATGATGAAATTTGCTGCTGCTTTAGCAGTTGAACAAACTACAGGCACATGGCTTAGGGTTCCTGCTGAAACACCTGAAGTTCGTGAAAAATGTATTGGAAGAGTTGTAGGTATTTATGAAACGCCTTCCTATCAAATAGAAATTCCCAAGGACACAAGCTTAAGGGATTTCATAATCAGAATCGCTTATCCATGGGCTAACTTTGGTCCACAGTTTGCTATGATGATGAGTACCGTAATTGGAAACATTTCAAGTTCAGGAAAAGTAAAACTAGTAGATTTACAGTTCCCCAAAAAGTTTTTGTTACAGTTTAAAGGGCCTAAGTTTGGAGTACAGGGAATCAGAAAGCTTTTAGGCGTATACAACAGACCTTTGCTCAATAACATGATTAAACCATGCACTGGCCTGGATGCTTCTGCAACTGCAAATCTTGCCTATGAAGCCGCACGCGGCGGCGTGGACATAATTAAAGATGACGAGCTTGTAGCCGACGCACCTCATTGCAGATTGGCCGACCGCGTAAAAGCAGTTATGGAAGCTGTCAAACGCGCCGATTTGGAAAAGGGAGAAAAAACTTTATATGCCTTTAACATTACGGATCGTACGGATAAGCTCAAAGAGAATGCATATCATGCGATCGATGCCGGAGCAAACTGCTTAATGGTTAATTATTTTACAGTGGGATTGGATGCTGTACGCATGCTCACGGAAGATGAAAACATAAACGTACCTATACTAGGGCATTCCGATTTTACAGGTGCTGTCTACGAATCACCATGGTCTGGAGTAAGCGCTTCACTTATCGGAGCAAAGCTTCCAAGACTTGCCGGGGTCGATATGATCATCGCCCTTAGTCCTTATGGAAAATTCCCAATGATGATGGATACATTCATCAATATGGGATATCAGATGCTTTCTCCTTTAAGCAACATAAAGCCTGTATTTCCAATGCCCGGAGGCGGAACAACCCAAGGACATGTCGAGGACATCATTAAGAAGTTCGGCAGGGATGTTATCATTGCCGCAGGAGGTGCAATCCATGGACATCCCATGGGACCGGCTGCCGGAGCAAAAGCGTTTCGTCAGGCAATAGATGCTGTCATTGCAGGAAAAACTCTTGAGGAAGCAGGAAAACAATACTCTGAACTTAATGCGGCTCTTGATGCATGGGGAATTTATACGGAACCGCAATCTGGGATTTTTGATCTGAAAGGTTGATTGAAACCAAAATTAATATATTAAAGGAGGACATTACTATGGCAAAACAGTACACAAAAAAGCAGGTACTAGACAGGCTAAAGAAAGTTATTTCTGAAGGCAAGCCGGTTGTTATTGCCGGGGCAGGTACAGGCATTTCTGGTAAATTTGCTGAAAAAGGCGGTGCAGACCTCATAGGAGTTTACAATTCCGGCCTTTATCGTATGGACGGTAATGGCTCTCTTGCTGGCTTAATGCCTTACGGCAATGCGAATCAAATCGTAATTGACCTGGCTCATCGTGTATTCCCGCAAATCAAGGAAGTTCCCATGATAGCAGGAATATGCGGAACTGATCCAACACGTGAGATGAGACCATATCTTAAGGGTTTACTGGATTTGGGATTTTCTGCTGTTATGAATTTCCCAACTGTCGGGCTGATTGACGGACGGTTCCGTAAAGAGCTTGAGGATACAGGTATGGGATATAGCAAAGAGATTGATACATTAAAGACGGCATCTGAATTAGGATTATTTACACTCGGATACGCATTTAATGAAGAAGAAGCCGCTATGGTTGGTAAAGCCGGCATGGATGTTCTAATTTGCCATATGGGACTTACAACAGGCGGTGCGATAGGTTCCAAATACTCTGAAAACATCTCCCTTGCAGATGCGGCGGCATTGGTTAACCGCATGGCCGGGGCAGCACAGAAGGGCAATCCTGACATTTTGATTTTTGCTCATGGAGGGCCGATCTCATCTCCCAAGGATACTGAATATATCTATCAACATACAGTTTCAGTTGGCTTCCTTGGCGCTTCCAGCATCGAACGTATACCAATAGAAATACCGCTTACAGAAGCCGTAAAAGATTTTAAAAACCAATCTCTTAAAAAGTAATCTGTCAGGTTTATATAAATTATATCTCATGAACCACTTATAAATAAGTGGTTCATGAGATTTTCAATAAAATAAAAGGAGGAGCAAGATTGAAACCTAAAATTCTGGTCGCTGGTATCTTAGATACTAAGGGAGAAGAAATCAAATACCTTGCAAAGCAGGTGGCTGCTGCTGGCGGAGACCCTATTATATTGGAACTTAGTGTAGGAAAAGAGGTCGGATGGGCTGATATCGGCCTTAGCGAAATACTTTCTGTAATAAATAAGGTTCCTGATGAATTGTATAAGGTAGACCGGCACCAAGCTTCAGCCTATGTTACAGAGGCCGGCATTAAATATGTAGATAACCTGGTAAAACAGGATAAAGTCAGCGGCATCTTAGCATGTGGAGGTTCCATGGGCGCAAGCATCGCAACAGCTATTATGCAGACCATCCCAATCGGCATACCCAAGTTAATGATAACCACAATGACATCGGGCGATGTACGGCCATATGTCGGAACTAAAGATATATGCATGATGTATCCAATTGCCGAGGCTGGCATCAACAGATTGACCAAAAGGATTTTTACAAATGCTGCCGCTGCTATTGTCGGCATGGCAAGCTCTCCTAAAATAGATACTAAAGACGATAAGCCTATGATCGGCTGCATGATGTTCGGCGTGACTACCCCATGCGTATTGCGTGCATCAAAATCCATGGAATCTTACGGCTATGATGTTATGATCAACCATGCCATCGGTTCAGGTGGAATGTCAATGGAGCAATTGATTGATGATGGATATATAGAGGGAATACTTGACATTACCACTCATGAAATTGCCGATGAAATGTTAGGCGGTGTTTTAAGCGCAGGACCGGACAGATTAACTGCCGCAAGCAGAAAAGGCATCCCTCAGGTAATCGCTCCCGGGGGGTTGGACTTGATCAATTTTGGGCCTAAAAACACCATACCTGAGAATTATATGAAACAAATTCAGCAAAAAGTTTTAGGCCGTTCACTTTACGAACACAATCCAAATGTAACATGTGTTGGCGTGACCCCGGATGAAGCTTATAATATTGCAAGGAGCATGGCTGAAAAGATAAATAAATCAACAGGACCCACAACTGTTTGCGTGCCTATGCGCGGTTGGGGTGCCTGCGACACGAAAAAGCCCAACAAGGAGTTGGGATGGGCAGGCCCTGATAGCGGACCTACATGGCTGCCTGATCCTGATAAACCCGACTGGTCATTGAGGAGCAAACGCTTCATTGATGGAATGAAAGAAAACTTAGACTTCAATAAATCAAATATAGAATTATTAATCGTAGATAAGCATATGAATGAACCTGAGTTTGCAGATCTAATGTCAGGCATACTAGCTGATATGCTAAATGGAAAGTGGGAAAAAGGCTCAAGAAATAATTTATCCTATGTGCAATCAGTATGAAACGGAGGTGTTGATATGGCATATAAATACACCCGAGAGCAGGTTCTTGATAGGTTGCATGGACAAATAAAATCTCAAGTCCCCATTCTCATGTTTGGAGCAGGTACCGGCCTTACAGCAAAATGTGCAGAGAAAGGCAAGGCAGATCTAATCGGCATATATTCCACGGCAATATATAGGATGATGGGCATGCCTTCCATAACGGCATGGCTGCCATACAGCAATGCTAACGAGCTTTTGCTTAAAATGTCCAATCAAATTTTACCGGCTGTCAAAAATACTCCTTGCATCGCTGGAATTGGGGCGCACGACCTTTCATTGGATATGGACTCTTTCATTGACAAGGTTATCAGTATGGGTTTTTCCGGCATAAATAATGAACCATTTGTCGGGCTTTATGGCAAATATTTTTCTGATCAGCTTGAGCGCGCAGGCTTGGGTTTCTCTTGTGAAGTAGAGTTGATTCGCAAGGCTCGGAATAAAAATATATTCACTGTCGCCTGGGTCATGTCGCCAGAAGAAGCTTATAAAATGGCAAAGGCAGGTGCGGACGTAA
>CALCDS010000337.1 GCA_937900065.1 uncultured Clostridiaceae bacterium
ATACTCTTTTTTAAATAAACCGTTCAGTGCTTTTTATTTTTCAGGAAGTGTAAGCTTTTGTCCAATTCTAATCAGATTTGGATTCTCGATCGTATTTTTGTTGATCTTATAGATCTCTATGTAGCGTGTCCCGTCTCCAAGCTGTTTTTGGGCTATACTCCACAAACAATCGCCTTTAACTACAATATAATACGTAACTTTTGGAGCAGCTTTCTTATCATCATTTGCATGATTCGTATCGCTGGCATTGTTGTCTTTTGAGACCACAGGTTTTGCAGAAAGGTTAGCCTTTAAATCTTCAATCTGTTTATCAGTCATGCCACCTGAAAGCAGATAATCTGCTGCAGCCTTTGCAATGTTTGCTTTTTCTAAATCAGCATTCCCTGCAATAACCTTAAGCATCCCAAGCACATCCTCTGAAATCAGTTTGTACTTGTCTTGGCCTTTTTGAATGCCATAATAGTTGATATAGCTTTGCATATAGTCTTCAACTATATCATCCTTTGATGCGCCCATCAATGATTCAATCAATGCTGCGAAAAAGCCTGCACGGTCCTTGCCTTCTGTGCAATGGAAAAGGTAAGGTCCTTTATTCTCAGACATAAATACGAGACCTTTTATGACGCTTGCTTTAAACTCATCACTTGCATAAGCAAGACCCATATTCAAGCACAGCACTTTGTTATTCTTATAAAGCTCTGCATAGTATGGCGATGCAAAATCTTCTGCCGCAAGATAGGATTTGATATTTTCATCTGAATCGGCAAGGTTTACAACCGTATTCACTTTAGCCTTTTCAATGAGTTTATCAGCATATGAAGCACGGCCTATTTCATTGTTTATCGGGCTTGAACTGCGGTAAAGTACGCCTTCGGCAATATCTCCCATTGCAATATTGCGGAAGTTAGCAAACACCTCATCAGAAGAATAGTCTGCACGGTTATTCGTACGCTCCAGTTTACGGATTTCATACTGAGTCAGATATTCTTCAGGTCCTGTAAGCATGATCGTTACTTTGTCGCCGACATTTACATCAGCCACTTCATTGAGCTTTCCATAGTTGATGCATACTGCTATATTGGTCTGCCCGGGGTATGCACGAACTAGTGGAGCTCCATTGTCTACATAGTAACCATCCAAAAACGGTGCTTCAAGTACAAAGCCATTATCAAATACAGCTGTTACCATGTCGGCTGTTTTAAAGCCTGATTTATAAAAGTCATCGATAAGAATATCCGTCAATGCATGTCCATACTTTTCTATTTGTGAAACCGTGCCTGTTGCATTTGGAGTTTTGTAAATAGAATCAGATGAAAGCTTTGTTTTAAGAGAAGCGATTTCGTCTGCAGTCATACCGCATTTTTTAAGATAATTCTCTGCAGCAGCTGCAAGGTCAACCTTTGAAATATCGGTTCCCTTTTCATATCCGCAAACAGCTGTAGCCAAGCTATTTATTATATTGCTGTTCACTATGGATTCATACTGTTCGCTTCCTTTTTTGACTCCGTAATAATTATCATAGGTAATCATATAATCAGAAACCACTTCATCAAGTTTTGCGCCCATAAGCGATTCCAATACTGCACTTACAAAACCTGCACGGTCCTTGCCTTCTGTGCAGTGGATGAGGTAAGGCCCGTCATTCTTGATTAGGAAACGGAGCCCCTCGGCCAACTTTTTCCCGAACTCTTCTCCTGCAATATCTACGCCCATATTTAAAGCCTTGACTTTTCCAGCATCATAGAGCGATTTATAATAATTTGAAGCAAAACCGTCCGATGTGATATACCCTTTGATTTCTTCATCCGAGTCAGCCAAATTAAGCACTGTCTTTATTCCTACGGCCTTAGCGAGCTTGTCAGCATATGCTGCCCGTCCCAGTTCGTTATTTACAGGGCTGCTGCTCCTGTATAAAACAGCAGGCTTTATTCCACTAGTTGCAATGCTGCGGAAATTGGCAAATATCGAATCCGTGGCATAATCGGAACGTACATTGGTACGCTTCAGTTGATGAATCATATACTCTGAAAGATAGCCTTTCTTCTCTAAAAGCGAAAACTTTACCTTGTCTCCTGCTTTTGCATTGTATGTAGTTGAAAAATTGCCCATATTGATTGCGACAATAAGCAAATCGTTTGCTTTATCGTCACGCACTACAGGGCTTCCCGTATCCACATCACTGTAAGATGTGCAAAACGGTATTTCAAGCGCATTGTCACCCACAGTAACTTCGAGAATATCACCTAATTCATAACCAGCATCATAGAGAGCCTTAGGTTTAATATCCATTGTAAGGTTACCGTATTTCTGCACCTCTACGACTGTACCCGTTACATCTGGATTGACCTCCTCTGCCATAGCGGCAGACGGCAGCAAAAATACAATCATTAAAACAGCCAAAAACATTGAAATAATTTTT
>CALCDS010000338.1 GCA_937900065.1 uncultured Clostridiaceae bacterium
GATTTTGAATGATCAAATCAGTATTTGTGAGGTGTAATGCATGGGACTTAATAAAATAAACGGCAATACGTATTATATAGACAGTCCTACCAATATCGGGGTCTATGCATTTAAAGATAAATATTGCCTTCTTGTTGATACCGGTATAAACAATACTGTGGCCGGAAAGTTCGATGGCTTTTTAGGGGAAGCCGGACTTAAACCCAAGTATATAATAAATACTCATAACCATAACGACCACTCAGGTGCAAACCGATATTTTTACGAGCATCATCCGGGATGCATTTTTTATGCGTCTTTGGGCGAGAGCCTATTTATAGAAAATGACAGCCTTTTTCAGACATACCTATATGGCGCAAAACCTATAAAGGAATTAAAAAAGCGAAATGGCAAATACAGGGGCATGAATGTAGATGTAATACCTGAATACGGGACAAACAAGATAAATAATGAAAAATTTGAAATACTGCCCCTTCCCGGCCATTCCATCGAACAAATCGGAGTTGCGACTCCGGATAAGGTGTGCTTTGCAGGGGACGGATTGTTCAGCGAGAGCATATTGAAGAAATATCCGTTCCCGTTTCTATTTGATATAGAGGATCAGCTGAATACTATCGAATATATCAAAACTCTTGAATATGATCATTATATTTTAAGTCATGGGGATAAAGTATATGATACACGGCAGATAAGGGCTCTTGCTGATAAAAACAAAGCCATGATATATAAGCACCTCGACGACATCAAAGAGCTTTTAAGCCAGCCTTTGACAAGAGAGGAACTTTTAGAGCAGGTATGCATATTGAACAGCATATCTTTGGACTTTAGGGACTATTTTTTATGTTTTGCTTCTATGGGAGCATTTATTGCATATCTATATAACAATGATCTGCTCTCATATGATGTTGAGGATGGTAAGCTCTACTATTATATGAAGTAGAAGATGAAGCGGATTATATGAATCTTCACAAAAATTTTAATTTTATTTCTTTAGCAAATAAGATTGACTAGTGCAGCTAAATATGGTAGATTATATAACAATAAAACCAAGAAGGAATCAATTCCTAAAAATAATGACGAAGAGAAAAATATCTGTAAACCGGCATCAGAGAGTCGCAGAAGGTGTGATGCGACGCCGGAGGGATATATAATGATCACTTTCGAATTGTTTGGCTGAAGCTTAAGTAAGCTGAAACGGTATGACATACGTTATAATGTCAGGGTTTGATGGAACCTGCAGAGACTGATGCTGATGGCAGCAGTGCAATAGAGTGGTACAGCGTATGATACGCCTCTATACGTATAATTATACGTATAGAGGCGTTTTGTTATTCAATTTCTCTCTGCTAGATAAACACCTTTCCTAATTTTCTATGTGATTTTGAATTCAATATGAAATTTTTCAAGCATCGACTAATCGATGCCTGGTTTTCTATAATTTTTTTTAAGATTGGGGGTGATGTGGTTGGGACTTACTGGAGAACAGGATGAAAGTGACATTATAAAAATCATCACGTTATTAAAAAGGAATAAAAAAAGGGGAGAATTATTATGCATAAAAAATTATCACTAGTTTTGGTTTTTGCCATGGTATTTAGTTTGATTGCCGGCTGTAGTGCTAAAGGTTCATCAAATAAAGCGGTGAATGATGAAGGAGGAACGATTAAAGTCGGATTGGATTATGAGCTTACAGGCAATGTTGCAACCTATGGGCAGGGTCTTACGGAAGGAATAGAGCTTGCCGTAGAAGAGATAAACAACGATGGCGGCATCTTTGGGAAAAAGATTGAGCTTGTTAAAACCGATAACAAATCGGACAGCGCAGAAGCAGCAAATGTGGCAACAAAGCTTGCTACGAGGGATAAGGTCGTTGCGATACTGGGGCCTGCCACCTCGGGAAATACAAAGGGCGCTTCGCCTGTAGCCATGCAAAACAAGGTTCCACTTATAAGCGCATCCGCTACGGCAGATGATATCACGGTTGATTCCAATGGAAAAGTTAGAGATTATATTTTTAAAACATGTTTCAGCGATTCATTCCAGGGTGTTATAATGGCCAATTTTGCTTTTGACGACTTAAAAGCAAAGAACGCCGCAGTGCTGGTCGATAGCACGAGCGATTACAGCAAGGGCCTAGATAAGAACTTCAAGGAGAAATTCAAGGACTTAGGAGGAGCAGTCGTTACAGAACAGGCTTACCAGGCAAAGGATAAGGATTTCAGGGCGGTTTTGACCAATATAAAGGGAGCAAATCCTGATGTGATTTATCTTCCGGGATATTATGAAGAAGTCGGCCTTATAGTAAAGCAGGCAAGAGAGCTTGGACTTGATGTACCGATACTTGGCGGTGATGGGTATGATTCGCCAAAACTCGCTGAAATAGCAGGAAAATCTGTATTGAATAATGTATATTTCACAAACCACTATACATCAAAGGATACTTCACCTGAAGTTGTGAAATTCAAAGAAGCTTTCAACAAAAAATATAACAAGGAACCGGATGCATTCAATGCGCTCGGATATGATATGGCGAAATTGTTTGCAGATGCTTTAAAGAGGGCCGGAGAACCTGATCGTGAAAAGCTAAAAGAGGCTCTGGAAAGCACAAAAGATTTCAAGGGTGTCACAGGCACATTATCAATAGATAAGAACCATAACCCTGTCAAGTCCATAACGATTCTTGAGTTAAAAGATGGGGAGCAGACATTTGTAAAGAAGCAGGAACCATAGAATCCACAATGATTTCCATAAGAGGGGGGCATATGCCCCTCTTATGGCATTTTAGGATAAGACAAGAAAATTTTTCTATAACCGGGAAATTTTCTGCTGATGCATTATAAACTATGACAAAAGGAAGTGGTGGGCATGGAACAATTTTTACAGCAGCTGGTAAACGGCATTTCACTCGGAAGCATTTATGCTCTTATAGCACTTGGCTATACCATGGTCTATGGTATAATAAACCTGATAAATTTTGCCCATGGTGATATTTATATGATAGGTGCTTATGTGGGATTTGCACTGACCACATTTTTTCATATGGGCTTTGTGCCGGCTTTGCTGCTGTCAATGCTTGTCTGTGCTATTTTAGGGATTATAGTTGAAAAAGTGGCATATAAACCCGTAAGAAATTCAACAAGGATCGCAGCTCTTATAACAGCCATAAGCGTATCGCTTTTTCTGGAATATGGAACAATGTATTTTGTAAAGGCTGAAACAAGGACATTTCCCAATGTTCTTCCTGATGTAAGCATCAAATTGTTCAATGGCGTGATCATAAATATAAGGGATCTATATATAATTGCGATAACAATTCTCCTTATGGTCGTGCTTCAATATATAATACACAGGACTAAAGTCGGAAAGGCCATGAGGGCGGTCTCACTTGACCGCGAAGCAGCCCAGCTTATGGGAGTCAGCGTTGATAAAACTATATCGTATACATTTGCAATAGGTTCGTCTTTGGCCGGAGCTGCAGGCGTTTTAGTCGGGGTGTATTATAATTCCATTGATCCCTTAATGGGAATGATGCCTGGGATAAAAGCCTTTGTGGCGGCTGTTTTAGGCGGCATAGGCATCATACCGGGCGCCATGATCGGAGGTTTCTTTTTGGGGATCACGGAAACAATGGTCAGCGCTTATGGAAGTTCCCTCTATAAAGATGCGGTTGCATTTGCAATACTTATAATCGTTCTGCTCATAAAGCCCAACGGGCTTTTGGGCAAAAACGTAAAGGAAAAGGTATAGGGGGGAGAGCATGAAAATACTGAACAGAAAAAATATACTGGGCTTTGCAGCTATCATAGCATTTTATGTAATAGTACAGTTATTGATAAATGCTGATGTGATAGATTCCTACCTACAGCTTAACATCGTGATTATAGGAATCAATATCATACTTGCGGTCGGGTTGAATCTTATAACCGGTTTTACAGGGCAGTTTTCCCTGGGGCATGCCGGTTTTATGTGCGTAGGTGCATATATCTCGGCAATCGTGACTGCCAAGCTAGGTCAGCCGTTTCTTGTCGGAATAATAGCATCGGGATTGGGAGCCGCGCTTGTGGGGCTTGTCATAGGTATCCCGACATTAAGGCTCAAGGGCGATTACCTTGCAATTGCCACACTTGGTTTTGGCGAAATAATAAGGATCCTTATGCTCAATATTGATTATGTCGGAGGAGCCAGCGGCTTTAACGACATACCGCAGTATACCAATTGGACATGGCTTTATTTTATGGTCGTGATATCAGTACTTGTGATCAGCAATTTTGTAAAATCATATGCAGGCAGGGCATGCATATCGATAGGAGAAGACGAGATCGCATCTGAAGCCATGGGAATCAATACGACTTTTTACAAGGTCCTGGCCTTCACAATAGGTGCCTTCTTTGCAGGGATTGCCGGAGCATTATATGCAAATTATTTCTATTTTATAAAGCCCGATTCTTTTGGATTCATGAAATCCATAGACATACTTGTAACGGTTGTGTTCGGGGGCATGGGAAGCATTACAGGATCTGTCGTCGGTGCGGCTTTGCTTTCAGTGATATCCGCATTTCTCCAAAGGTATCCGGAATTGAGGATGGTGATTTATTCAATCGTGCTTTTCTCGATAATGGTATTTTTGCCCCGGGGATTGATGGGTATAAAGGATATTAAATTGAACTTCTTAAAGAGAGGGGGCAGCGCTGATGGTGATTCTGAAACTAGATAATCTTACAAAGTTGTTTGGAGGGATTGTTGCCGTATCGAACGTAAATATGGAAGTTGAAAAGAAACAAATAGTAGGCCTGATAGGCCCGAATGGAGCAGGCAAGACTACGCTTTTCAACCTTTTGACGGGAATGTATACTCCAACATCAGGCACGATAACTTATGGAACAGATGATAAAATCGTACTCAACAATTTAAGACCTTATAGTGTGACTTCGGTTGGAATTGCCCGCACATTTCAAAATATAAGGCTTTTTAAAGATATGACCGTATATGATAATGTGAGGATAGGTTTTCACCACAACATAAAATGCGGTATAATTCCATTGATTTTAAGGCTGCCCGTATTTTACCGCGAAGAGGAAAACGTCGGAAACAAGGCCATGGAAATTTTAAAGCTGTTCAATCTTGAAGACAAGGCCTTGGAGCTTGCAAAGAACTTGCCGTATGGCGATCAGAGGCGGCTTGAGATTGCAAGAGCATTATCCACAAAGCCTAAACTTTTGCTTCTAGATGAACCTGCTGCAGGAATGAATCCAAATGAGACCAAGGATCTCATGAAACTTATAAGATGGATAAGGGATAAGTTTGACCTTACGATAATATTGATTGAGCATGATATGTCTTTGGTAATGGGAATATGTGAGAAAATATTTGTGCTCGATTACGGCACACTGATTGCCGAGGGGACTCCAGAGCAAGTCCAAAATAATCCTAAAGTGATTGAGGCTTATCTGGGGGGTGAAGAGTGATGTTAGAGCTTAAGGACATAAACGTAAATTTTGGTGCGGTACATGCTCTAAAAGGCATTTCAATAACAATAAATGATGGCGAAATAGTTACGTTGATCGGCGCAAATGGGGCTGGAAAAACTACGACTTTAAGAACTATATCGGGCATTGTAAGGCCAAAGAGCGGAAGCATTTTATTTGATGGCAGAAATATAAACAGGCTTTTGGCAAAAGATATTGTGGCTTTGGGTATTTCGCATGTTCCTGAGGGCAGAAGGATATTTTCCAATATGACTGTTATGGAAAATCTCGAGATGGGGGCATATATCAGAAAGGACAAGTCAAATATAAAAGATGATTTTGAAAGCGTATTTGAAAAATTCCCGAGGCTCTGCGAGAGGAAAAGCCAGATAGCAGGGACACTAAGCGGCGGGGAGCAGCAGATGCTTGCAATAGGAAGGGCTTTAATGTCAAGGCCTAAGATGATGCTCCTTGACGAGCCTTCCATGGGCCTGTCGCCCATATTGGTGAAAGAGATCTTTGCCATAATAAAAGACATCAATAAAAACGGAACAACCGTGCTTCTAGTTGAGCAGAATGCAAAAATGGCATTATCGATTGCAAACAGGGCTTATGTCATACAGAATGGACGCATCGAAATAGAGGGAAGTCCAAAGGAGCTCATGGCAGATGACAATGTCAGAAAAGCATATCTCGGCTCTTGAAGCTGTGCATTGCTTTTTTCGCCGTTGATTTATTGCTTAAATTATGTTGAAATTTATAAAGTATAAAGGTAGGGAAATATAACAAAATATTTCCCTACCTTATATTGGAGATATAATCTATCAGATAAGCACTTTATTTTAGGTTCTATTTAACAAA
>CALCDS010000339.1 GCA_937900065.1 uncultured Clostridiaceae bacterium
AGATTTGATAAAGTGAAAGATAAAATTATTCGAACATCGCCCCATAAAGTAATTAAGAATCCTGATTTTGTGTTTGATGAGATTAAATAGAACCTTAATACCTCAAAACTTATTTTGTATATTGTCTGTTATCAATAAAAAATATCTAATTCTAGTAAAAAACTAATCTTATTTTAGGCGCCTAATACTTTATTTATAGTAAATTACCTTATAATAGATTTCCTATTGATAGGTAATAGAAAAATAAGCAGATTAATGCCAATAAAAATACAACATAAATGTGGTAATAAAAGTACTGTATGGCTTAGCTATTCGATAAAGCAATTAGTAAGTCTGCGTCAGTAATATTCTATATTAAATGATATCTTGGCCAGATTATTATCTGATATAGGATTGTTATATATTTTTTATGCCCATTATATTGTCTACCATGGTAAACTTGTATATTTATATACACAAATATCGATTTGTTTTTTAAGAATACTTATTAAGTAAAAAAATAATAAGGGGAGGTTTACCTATGAGTAAATCGTTCAAAGAGGTTGGCAGTGATCTTAAACAGGCGTTACTAACAGGCGTTTCATATATGATTCCTTTTGTTATACCGGGTGGAATTCTTATTGCATTAGGCTTTGCATTTGGTGGAATTTATGTTTTTAAGACGAATTCTTTTGCAGCCAGTATGTTTAGTTGGGGAAAAGTTGCATTTGGCCTAATGATACCGGCACTGGCAGGATACATAGCTTATTCACTGGCTGACAAGCCCGCCATTGCTCCTGGATTTGTAGCAGGTATGCTTGCTAATAATCAAGGTTCAGGATTTTTGGGTGCTATGATCGGTGGTATCCTTGCAGGATATATTGTTTTATGTCTTAAAAAAATAAAACTTCCAAATACATTAAGGGCTTTAATTCCTACACTTATTATTCCATTATTTGGAACCTTCTTTGTTGGAATAATCATGACATATATCATTGGTGTTCCTTTTACATGGCTTAATACTACATTGACTGCTATGTTGAATAGCATGAGCGGAGGAAGCATGGTATTGATTGGCATAATACAAGGAGCCATGCTGGCGTTCGATATGGGAGGTCCTGTAAATAAAGCAGCTTATGCATTTGCACTTGCAGCTTCTTCTGCAAATAATTGGGCACCGATGTCTGCAAATTTTATAGCTTCAATGTCTCCTCCAATGGGACTTGCTATAGCTATGTTGATTAATAAGAAGAAGTTTACCAAGCTTGAAAGAAAAGATATAGGCGGATGCTTTATAGGTGGATGTGCAATGATTACTGAGTTTGCCATTCCATACGCAGCAGCAGATCCTACAAGGGTCATACCTTCATTAGTGGTAGGAGGCGCCTTTGGTGCAGCAATGTCTTATATAGCAGGATTGACAATACAGGCTCCCCATGGAGGTTTATTTGTTATCTTCCTTGCCAATAAGCCATTGATCTTTATTATTATACTTGCATTGTCGAGCTTAATAACCGCTTTAATGCTTCTATTGCTGAAGAAGGATGTTAAGGAAGATATTGATGAAAAAGTCTTGGAATAGGAATTTATAGCATTAATAAATTAATAGGCAGTTCAACATGGAAGGAATAAGTAGTACAGTCCTATTTATTTCTTCCATGTTAATGAATATATTAGATCAGTAAAAAATTAATTTTTTAAGAGGAGGATAATATGGCAAAATTACTAGATATATTAACAAAATTTCCATTTGAACCGGATAAAAAGAAACCTACATTGATTCGTAAACAGGACTATTCTATGGCATTATACCCGCCAAATAATGCTTTCACGAGCGATAATACCTATACCATTGTTAGTACAGATACTTTTATGCTGGGTATATATGAATTAGCTCCAGGCGGTGCTTTTGATCCACTGGATATTCATCCCGGGGATGAATCCTATTATATATTGCAAGGTCCGATTGTGCAAAGGAGTGGCAATGGCCAGTTTGCATATTTAGAGACCGGTGATGGATTATATATGCCACAAGAAGCATGGCATAAAGCACATAACTTTTCTGATGAAACCGTTCGTGTATTATATTTTATTACACCAAAAGCTTGGGGAGAAGATATTCCACCAGCAGTAATACCAACTGATGCTGAAACAAAATTTTATAAAGGGCCCAACAATACCAATTTGCCGGATATGCGCCCAATTATAAGGAATTTTCCAAGACAGGGTTGTACAGATGATATTGGTTCATGGCCGGTAAGCGGTCCTGAAGCCAGAAAGGCGCCACAAGCAGTTTATGCGGTCCATGATGCTGATAAATTAAATAATATACACGGAACGGCTCACCCAATGCTTATGCGTTTTATAACCAGTAATGACTATGGACATTTTGGCGAGTTTATTTTGCCGGCAGGAGGATATGGCCCACGCTGTTCAGATCCTGATGTGCATAAGGGTGATGCAGCGATATACTGTGTAGATGGACCGATTACAATCAATATAGTTGATCTGCAAGAGTCATATCAATTGCAGCCTGAAGACAGCTTTTTCATTCCATCAGGAGTAAAATATCAACTTGTAAATTTCCAGAATCATGCTGTTAAGGCTGTATTTGCGATAACTGCGCTGTAGATGTGGATAGAAATACTGCATGGATATATGGAAGTATATAAGGAGGTTGAATTATGTTTAGGTTTGGAGTCGATTCATTTATCTGGTCTGAAGCATTTTCCGAGAAGGATTTATGGATAATACCTAAGGCTAAAGAATTAGGATTTGAAGTACTCGATATTGCCATAGCTCATCCTGAAACTTTCCCCACGAGACTGGTTAAGGAAAAGGCTCAAGAAGTCGGAATTGAGCTTGTTACTACGACAACTCTTAATGATAAAACCAATCCCATATCGCCTGATCCTGAGATAAGGGCAAATGCAGTAAAGGCGTTAAAATTGCTGGTAGATATAAATGTTGAACTAGGATCTAAGATACTTGGCGGGGTAAATTATGCCTCATGGGGATATCTGACCGGGAAACCGAGGACAAAGCAGGAATGGGAATGGTCTGTCAATGTTGTTAGAGAAGCTGCAAAATATGCAAAGGAAAACAGCGACATGATAATAGCGGTTGAATGTGTCAATCGTTTTGAAACCCATTTTCTCAATATTGCAAAAGATGCGGTCCAGTATTGTAAAGATGTTGGTACTGGCAATGTAAAGGTACATTTGGACTGCTTTCATATGATGATAGAGGAGAACAGCATTAAAGGTGCAATTGAAACATGCGGAAAGGATTATCTAGGATATATTCATGTAAATGAGAATAACAGAGGCATACCTGGAACAGGTCTTGTGCCATGGAAAGAGTTTTTTAAAGCAGTTAAGGAAGTAGGATATGACGGCCCGTTAGTTATAGAGTCATTCGATCCTAATTTTAAAGAACTAAGCAGTAAATGTGCAATTTGGAGAAAACTTGCAAAGTCCGGCGAAGACCTTGCGGTAAAAGGCCTTGCAAATCTTAAAACGATTGCGAAAGAGGTTGTTTAAAATGCAGCAAAAAATTGCAATAGACTGTGATGACGCGGCTTGCGAGCTTAAAAAAGTAATATATGATCATTTAAAAATCAAAGGGGTCAACATCACCGATTTAAACTACTCCAAAGGGAAGGAAGCTTCCTATCCCGATATAGGTTACAACCTAGCATTGAAGATAAAAGAGCATGAATATGATAGAGGCATACTTATTTGCGGTACAGGCATTGGCATGTCTATTGTGGCAAATAAGGTTGAAGGCGTATATGCGGGGCTGTGTCATGATGTATACTCGGCTGAACGTTTAAGGAAAAGCAACAATGCCCAGATATTGACCATGGGAGCCAGGGTCATAGGGCCTGAATTGGCAAAGACGATAGTGGATGCGTGGCTTAAATCTGAATTTGAAGGCAACAGGTCTTTGCCGAAAGTCAAAAGGTTATATGAAATCGAGGCTCAGTCGTTTCATAAGGAGGTGTGATTTATTGCAAAAGGTTATTAATGATCCTCAAAATGTAGTGGACGAGATGCTTGAAGGCTATATAAAAGCTATGCCCGATATGATAGCAAGGACAAATAATAAAAGGGTCGTTAAATATAAATATGCTCCCATAGCTGACAAGGTGGGCATAGTAACCGGGGGCGGCTCCGGACACAAGCCCGCATTCATAGGTTATATAGGCAGAAATATGGTGGATGCAGTCGCAGTAGGTGAGATATTTTCTTCTCCGCCTGCACAGATGTTTTATGATGCCTTTAAGGTAGCGGACAGCGGGAAAGGTGTCGCATGTCTTTACGGCAACTATGCCGGCGATAACATGAATGTAAAAATGGCTGTAAAGATGGCTAAGGCAGATGGAATAGAAGTTAAAACCGTAGTTGCAAATGATGATGTGCCGTCATCACCTAGGAATAGTATGGATAAAAGACGCGGTGTAGCCGGCGAGGTGCTGATGTGGAAAGTTGCTGGAGCGAAGGCAGCCATGGGTGCAGGTTTAGATGAAGTGATTGCTGCGGCCCAAAAGGCGATCAATAATACGAGGAGCATGGGGATTGGATTAAGTCCCTGCACGATTCCGGAAGTTGGGCATCCGAACTTCAAGATCAAAGAAGGCACCATGGAAGTTGGAATAGGACATCACGGTGAGCCGGGATTAGAGGTAACAAAATTAGAAACAGCTAATGAAATAGCAAAAAGAATGACCGGAATAATTTTGCCTGATATCCCGTTTAAGAATGGCGACGAGGTTGCAGTGCTTTTATCAGGGCTTGGCTCTACAACGTTAATGGAGCTGTATATATTGTACAGTGAGGTATATAATATTTTGATTGAAAAAGGCATTAGTGTGTATATACCTTACGTAGGCAACTATTTTACTTCCCTCAATATGGCCGGAGTTACACTTACGATAATGAAACTGGATGAAGAACTAAAAGAATGTATTGACTATGAGTCGGACTCTATGGGACTTAGACAATTTGCGAGGAGAAAAAAATGAAACAGGAGTTTTTAAACAGCGAAGGAAGCAGAATAATATATGACCTGATAAAGGTGATCCATGATAACAAGCAATACCTGAGCGATATAGACGGGGCGATAGGCGATGGAGACCATGGAATCAACATGAACAAAGGCTTTAGCATATGCGAGCAGAAACTTAAATCAGACCCCGGTGATTTGACCCATAGCCTAGAAATACTTTCAGAAGTGCTTATGAAAGATATAGGCGGTTCAATGGGCCCATTATATGGGATGTTTTTTGCGGCAGTGGCGGATGCATGCAGAGGTAAAAGAATTATTGATTCAAAAGTCTTTGGTAAAATGTTGGCTGACGGTAAAGAGAGCATAGTCGAGATCGGCTCTGCAAAGGTTGGAGACAAGACATTATTGGATACTTTGGCACCTGCTGTAGAAGCTTTTAACAATAGCGTGGAGAATGGGAATAACTTTATACAATCTGTTGAGGATATGAATAAAGCCGCAATAAAGGGCAGAGATTCAACCAAAAATATGATTGCAAAACTAGGCCGCGCGAGCAGGCTTGGGAAGCGCTCTATAGGAGTAATCGATGCAGGCGCGGCTTCATGTTGCCTGATACTTGAATCTATGGCTGATACCATTGAGAAAATTTTAGAATAAATAAAACCTTGAAGGGAATCAAATTTTAAAATTTGATTCCCTATAAATAATAAAAAGCGGCCTTGCTTTTAAGGCGCTTTTTATTGTTATATCGATGAGAGGAAAAACTCGGGATAACTTATCCCGAGTTTTCCTACTCATTATCTCTCAGAAAGAGCATTTTTCCTGACTAACATGGTTCTCCGTCTGCATCATGG
>CALCDS010000340.1 GCA_937900065.1 uncultured Clostridiaceae bacterium
TATACCCACTGATCGGTATGCTTATGATTCCAAAAACCTGCGCCTATGTTTGGACCGTGTGGATTGGATACAGTGATATGAGAAGGAGCCTGAAACAATAATATAGAGTTACCCAGACAGCAGTAGGGAGTGGCTTTAGAAAAGCCACTCCCTACCATGTTACTATATCCAGATTATTTTATATACTCATTGCTAACTAAAACATCTGACAGGATATCCGTTGGTATTATGAATTCCACAACTCCCATATACCCTGGAGCAACCTCATATTTATCAAAAGAAATTACCAGTTTGCCTTCCGGATTGATATAAAAGTTTTGATCCTTTGCAATTTTATCAAACAGTTCCATTGTATTGTCCTGCTCTATTCCTTCAACCCAATAGTACTGATCACTATCCGCTTTATTCTGTTCTACCATCTGCTTTTTAATGTTTTCACTGATAATATCAATATAGCTATCGTCTTTGAACAAGCTTGGTAAGGTAATCAGAACCTCGTTTTTCTTATCTATAGTATCATACTTCATTGTTGTTGATGATGAACCAACCGTGTTTACCGTATAACGGCCTATGGAAAGTATTCTGTCCGTATCGGTCTTTACTTCGTATCCACTATCGACGCCCAAATGACCGCCGCCATTTTTCTTTAATTCTTCCATATCCGTATTAAATTGTTCATATAAGTTTTTGCCTTCTTCAAGGTATTTTTCATTTAAGCTGTTTTCCAGGGTCTTATTTTCCGTGCCCTGTATTGCAGGCACTTTTATATCGGCATTGAAGGTGCCTTCATTTACGGCATATTCTCTGAAAGTCAGCACTTTTACTATACTACCTACAACTGGTACTTTGGATAATGTTGCTGCAAACACCTGACTGGTATTAGCTCCTACAATAAGTACGGTAAACACTGCTGCTACTGAAGCAGCTGCTATTCTTATTCTATTCATGTGACTCTTCCTTCTCATACGATTAACCTCACTCTCTTTTAAAGCTTTTCTTACCACAAAATCTAATTCCTCAGGAATAGGTATATTCATATATTCCCTTTTCAATTTTTCCAATTTGTCATCCATCCTATAAATCCTCCTATCTACAATCATCCAGTTGAACACGTAACATTCTAAGCGCTTTGTATAAACGCGTCTTTATTGTATTAACATTTTCATCCAAGACTGCCGCAATTTCTTCTATTTTTAAATCCTCAAAAAACCTTAATACTATTATGCTGCGATATTGAATGGGTAAATCCTCCAAGGCTTTGTGAAGGTCTATATCCGCATAACGATCTACCGTACTTAAATCATAATTGGATAAAGTCTCATCATCCATTACAACAACCTTCTTTCGCTTTCGGAGTAAATCTATTGCAGTATTTACAATAATCCTATAAAACCAGGTATTTAAATAGTCCGGCGTTTTTAAACTATCCATCGTTGAAATTGCTTTATATATCGATTCTTGCACCACCTCCAAAGCATCATCGGCGTTTTTAACATAACTGTAAGCAAGACGATAATGCCTCTCCTTATTTTTAATAATATAATCTGTAATTTGCTCAGCTAAGCTAACTTCACCCATTCGCGCGAATAGCTCCTTTCTTTTGTTCTGATACGTATCTTTTTTGTGAACTCATAGATATAGACGCTTATGATATGCAAAAAGTTTTAAACATAGATTTAAAACTTGATATAAATGCCAAAAGCCGATTTAAGATGATAGTATAACATATAAAATTTGATAACGTGGCTTTCGCTTTACATACAAGTCCTAATTATTTATATAATATTTATTAAGCCGCTTATTTTATAGCATTTACAGGCAACTTAATAAATATTTGTGCAATGTTGTAACGAAATACAAATACAACAGTCTTATATAGGAAAGGCGGTGAGAATGTGGCGGAATTCCAAGAAATATACTCCAAATATTTTAAGGATGTATACCGATATGTGTTATGCCTTTCTAAAAATGAAAGCATTGCAGAAGATATCACGCAAGAAACGTTTTTTAAAGCATTAAAAAATATCGATGGGTTCAAAGGGAATTGTAAAATGAGTGTGTGGCTCTGTCAAATTGCAAAAAACACGTATTTTTCATATTTAAAAAAGCAGCAGTTATTTGAAAGTGTTGATAATGCAGTTGATGTTCCTGATACCTCTTTCGAACAAAAATTTATTGCTGATGAAAGTGCGTTTGAAATTCACAAAGTGATCCATGGTTTGGAAGAACCCTATAAAGAGGTGTTTATGTTGCGCTACTTTGGGGATTTATCATTTTGTAAAATTGCCGAGTTGTTTGGAAAAACAGAAAGCTGGGCAAGGGTCACTTATCATCGTGCGAGAGCAAAATTAAAGGAGGCGTTGTTATGATATTATCCTGTGAAGTTGTTAAAGATTTGTTGCCCCTATATTATGATAAAGTTTGCAGCAAAGAAAGCTGTTCATTGATCGAGGAACATTTAGCCCAATGCCCACAATGTGTGAATGAATTACAAAAACTTAAGATGGACTTAGAAAAGCCATCGGTACCAGAGGGGGAGGTAAAAGCAATGAAACGCATTTCTACAGAATGGAAAAAGGATAAAAAAGTTTCATTCACAAGAGGTTCCATGTTTGTTTCAGCTTTAGCAGCAATCATTTGCTTTATTTCTTACCACATTATCGGTGCAAAGGTTTTACCCGATGGAACCTTGGTTGAGCCGTTTGCGCTCATACCGATTGGATATCTATTTGTGTTAGTGTTTATCATTTCTCTGATTTGCAGCTTGCTATTTTCGAGAAAACAGAAATAAGCACTCATTCACTGAGTACATCATAATAGGGAGCAATGCGTAACGGTACCTTGCTCCCTATTATATAGTGCGCCCGCCGGGCGCACTCTCTTCTATTAGTTGCTTTTATATGCTTTTTTCAAAAGCACCTTGTCATATGGTTTCACCCTGCTTGTTGATATACGTGATCCTATCCGCATCGCAGTTTCCCCCCATGATCGGATTAACCCACTCGCGATAAAGGCCGCCGCCAATGATTATCTTATCCCCCGGGCGGGCAATCTGCACAGCTTCTTTGATGGTCGCAAAGGATTTCTCCAAGATCCCCTCTCCCGGAGCTTTGCACTTTTTTGATACATAATAATCCATTCTAATTTATCCTCTCGTTTATCATTATCCTCAGCATATTCCAATCCTCCATAAACTGGCGCATCAGATTTGGCCGCCTTCTTACCGCCAATGGATGATAGGATACCATGCAGGGATACCCCAAAACAACATGCCACAACCCTCTGAGGTTTTTCACATGAGCGTCCTTATCGTCAAACATCGTCTGCGTAACCACATCTCCCAAACAGACGATGAATTTGGGCTGCATCGTCTCTATTTGGTGAATAAGAAACGGCTTGCTAAACGCTCTGACCTCTTCTTTATTATACTTGCGAAGGGGCCTGCATTTCAACAGATAAGTTAAATAGATATCATCCGCTGTCAAATTAACTTGATGTAAGACTGCCTGCAATGTCTGCCTAGTTCCGCAGACATATTCATTTCCATCTTTGTCTTC
>CALCDS010000341.1 GCA_937900065.1 uncultured Clostridiaceae bacterium
TAGCGGGTGGTTTATTGTTTCGCTCTATCGAGCTCAACAGACTAAAGTCCATAAAAAAATTGACTATGTTTAATAAAGTATACTTTATTAAACATAGTCAAAAATTTACGGCTTAATCTAATAATCCTTGTCCTTATAAAAGTCGATTATGGCTTTTGCAATTTCATCTGCCGCATCTTTCTGGAAAGAATCCTGCACAATCTTTTCCCTCTCTACAGGATTTGAAATAAACCCGATCTCGACAAGCACCGAAGCCATATTTGTCATCCTCGTAACATAAAGATTGTCGTTTACGGTATTGCGCTTGATAAGGCCAAGGCTTGAAATGCCATCGCTTATAGAGTCTGCCAATTTTTTGCTGTCAACAGCCGCTTCACACGGGGTCTTATCATCCACAAGCACATTGGTGAGTATCGATATCTTTCCCACTCCCCCTTGATATGAAATATGCACATACCCTTCATCAGACTTTAATACTTTATATTCTTCTCCGACTGTCAAGCTTCCCAGCACATTTCCATTGTCATCATAAACAGGCACGCTTCCCAATGCTTTGGCATACACATCGTCACAGTCTATGTTCGGTCTGAAATTGCTGTAATGGGCTTCAACACCGCTTGCACCGGAATAAACTGCCGAGTTATGGTGTATGCTCAAAAACAAATCAGCGTTGAGCTCATTTGCCATATCGACCCTGTCAGTCAAGGGGATGGTTGATGTGTCATCCTCTCTTGTCATCTTTACAGTTATGCCGTTTTCTTCAAGTTCAGTTTTTAATTTTTCAGCCAGACTTAAATTAAGATCAGCTTCATTATACTCCATCATCGTATTTCCGCTGCTGTCCTTTGGTATTGCTCCAGGGTCCGCTCCTCCGTGGCCCGGGTCTATCATGACTACCCTATCAAGCATTACTTTTATACCTACGACCTTGCTTTTTCCTCCAGCCGACGCTGTAACCTCGACATATCCAGGGGCTATGGCGGTAAGCGTGCCGTCATCTTTTATTTTTGCTATGCTGTCATCGCTCACAGTAAATTCTATATCAGGTTTAGGAGCATTTCTTGGTATCATCGTAAGGTTTACTTCGGGCTTTATGCTATCATTCACATGAATGCTTGAGCTTTCAAAAGTCATGTCTATGCTTGCTGCGACGGGTGGTATGGCATCTTCAAACGCCTCATCTGATACAGCACCCTCACCGCCCATCATATAAGCTTCTGTAATTTCGCTCTTCTTTGTATCAATAAATTCTCTTATGTCTGAGGTGGGATTCGAGTCCACCAGGATTATAGGCGATCCTGTCAAGCTTGCAAGTGCTGAACCTGACAGTGCATCCGGGAAATCATTGCCTGTTGCGATAAATATCCTTCCAAAGTTAAAATCCGATTCAAACGTTTTTAAAACAGCAACGTTTGTGGCAAACCTGTCAGCTCCTTCTATCCTTTGAGGGTTCGGAAGCTTGGACATTACATCATCGCTTATAACCCCTTCTCCGCCTATAACATATACATCTGTTATGTTGTTATCCTTTATGTAATCATCTACGGATTCCGGAAGATTGTCCTTCTCGGTAAGCAGTATGGGAACGCCGTTTTGGGCAGCCCATGGAGCTATGGACAATGCATCCGGAAATTCTGTGCCGGTTGCAATCACGGCCCTGTTTACACTATCAAGCTGTGAAGCCACAGCGACACTGGTTTCATACCTGTCTTCTCCCGAAATCCTTACGCATTCTATCCCTTGTGAATCAAGTTCATCTTCTATGTCCTTTGATACTACGCCAGAGCCCCCTATGATAAATGCTTTTTTTATATCCAGCCTTTTCAGTTCATCACATAAGGATTCATCAAGCTTGTCCGGATTTGTGAGGAGTATGGGCGCATTATATTTTTTTGCAAGGGGTGCGGCGCTTAAAGCATCCGGGAAATCCTCTCCTGTTGCAATAATGGCAGTATCACAAGGCCCCTCCCATCCGAACTTGGATATTTCGATTGATGTCTGATACCTATCACTGCCTGCAATTCGGTCATTGCTATCTTCTTTGGCATATGCCTTTATACCAAAGAAAGTCAAACTGCATAAGCAAAACATTATAATCATTAGTAGAAATTTCTTTTTCATATAGTGTACCTCCTTGATTGTTCCCCGGTACAATTCTCATATCGTATTCCATAAACATGCAATTTATCCCGGGATTAGTATCTCAGGCTTTCTTTTCTATTATTATAACGCATCAGTAGAAAATTTTTCGGCTGTAGAAAAATTTTCTTACCTTTGTGCGTTTCAGCGAGGCGAAAGATAACCTGCCTGAAAATGATACGGTACCCGCCTCCTACAAAGGTTAGGGACATCTACCGCCTCGCTATAACATAGCATTTCATATTATGACTTATTCTGCTTAAATTTTACAGGCATCAACTGCATTGCTTCTATTTCAGCTCTACAATTGTAACGCCCATTCCACCTTCTCCATATTTTCCAAGCCTATAAGATTTTACATGGGTATGGTGCTTTAGCATGTCTATGATGCCCTGCCTTAACACACCCGTACCTTTGCCGTGGATTATGGTCACTTCATTAAGGTGGGAAAGATATGCATCGTCAAGATATTTATCTGTATTCAATATCGCTTCATCCAAAGTCTGGCCCCTTAAATCTAAGGAAGTCGACACGGCTTTATCCCTGCTTAAATGCATTTTATAAGATGATGCATGAGTCTTTGAACCATCTTTGGTACTGCAAGAGAGGTCCGACAGCTTCACATTTATCTTCATTATGCCTACCTGCACGGAAACTTCACCTTTATCATCCGGACTAGACAGTGCGATGCCGTTTTGGTTCAACTCTGAAATATATACGCTATCGCCGGGCTTTACACTCTTTAGGGGCCTTAAATTCATTTTAGGAGCCATTGTCGATCCAATGGAATCCTCAAATAGATCAAGCTTATCCTTAAGCTTTCTTCTTGCCTCTTCTATCTTTTTGTTTCTTTCCGACTCTTCCTGTATCTCGCTTAATTTTCTAAGCCCTCTTATTATTTCATCAGCCTCTTCCTTAGTTTCTTTTATAAGGCTTCTTCCCTTTTGCCTTGCTTCATTTATGACCGCATCTCTTGCTTTATCCAGCTTTTCCTTGCGGTTTAGGTATTCTCCGTGTATCCTCTCCGCCTCTTTTTTGAGCAGTTCGGCTTTTTCCCTGTCCTGTTCAGCCGCAATCCTGTCCTTTTGAAGACTGGATATCAGGTCCTCAAATTTTAGGCCCTCCTTTGAAACGAATTCCTTTGCTTTATTGATTATCTCATCGTTAAGTCCGAGCCTTTTCGATATTTCAAAAGCATTGGATTTTCCCGGAATGCCTATGAACAATTTATATGTCGGCCTTAAAGTTTCAACATCGAATTCCACAGAGGCATTCTCTATTCCTTTTCTCTGAAGCGCAAACGCTTTAAGTTCGCTATAATGGGTTGTTGCAACCACTCTTGAGCCCCTCATATAAAGCTCATCGAGTATTGCCATCGCCAGAGCTGCTCCTTCTGTCGGGTCCGTCCCTGCTCCCAATTCATCAAACAAGCAGAGCGATTTTTCCGAAGCCTTAGCCATTATGCTGACAATATTGCTCATATGGGATGAGAATGTTGAAAGGCTCTGTTCTATGCTCTGCTCATCTCCTATATCGGCAAGAACATCATCGAATACAGATATGGAGGAGCCCTCCTCTGCAGGTATCTGGAGCCCTGCCAATGCCATGAGCGTTAAAAGGCCCGTAGTTTTCAGAGTCACTGTTTTCCCGCCCGTATTCGGCCCTGTTATCACAAGAACATTATAATCGCGTCCAAGCCTTATGCTGTTCGGAACGACTTTATCAGGATTTATCAATGGGTGCCTTCCATTCTTGATATTTATATAACCTTCATCGTTGATGATCGGCGGCATGCATTTAAGCTCAATGGATAGATTTGCTTTTGCAAATATGAAATCAAGCCTTGATAGTATATCGTTATTGATGCTTATAGAATCAATGTTTTCTCCAACCTTTAAGCTGAGCTCTTTTAGTATCCTTTCTATTTCAGCCTTTTCCTTAAGCCTCAATTCCCTTATATCATTATTCAGCTCCACCACAGCCATTGGCTCAATAAAAAGCGTTGATCCGGTCGAAGACTGGTCATGCACTATACCTGGAAAGTTAGCCCTGTATTCGGATTTCACAGGGACTACAAACCTATCCCCTCTTACGGTTATTATGGCTTCCTGAAGATATTTTGAATGATCTCCAGACCTTATCATTCCGTTTAACCTGTCACGTATCGAACTGTTCTTATCCTTTATCCTCTTTCTTATATTATAAAGTGTAACACTTGCCCTGTCGGATACTTCATCTTCACTTATTATGCAGCTGTATATATCATCCTCTATTTTCTTATTGGGTGTGATTCCTGAAATAAGCTCGTCAATCATGGGATAATTCTCCCTTATTTCATCGCCCTTAAAGCCTTTCACTCTTCTTGCACACCTCAAATGATCGGCTATACCCAATAATTGTCCCGGCTCAAGCATGGAACCTATCTGAACCTTCTTTAAACTGTCCCTTATGTCCACAAGCCCTTCTATAGGAGCACTCCCTCTTTTGAATATTATGTTGACTGCTTCATCGGTTTCCTGCTGCATCATTTTGACTTCTCTTATATCGTTCGACGGGACAAGGTTTTCGGCCAGTTCCTTTCCCATCGGAGAACATGCCAGTTCAGCCAACTTTTTGATTATCTTGTCATATTCGAGCACTGTAAGCGCTCTTTTATTCATTCCAAACCACTCCTTATGCACTTCACTGGATTATTTTCAATTCCTGCCGCCTTTTTATATGTATATTTAAATTGTTATGAACTAGGTTTAACAAGGATGTTGATTTTGAGCATCCTTGTTCGCCTGTTCATGCTTTATAAGTTCTAAGGCTTATTGCCTCGTTCATCAAGAACTTTTGCAACTCACTTCGTGAAGTTACAAAAGTTCTAGGATTCACTTCGGCAATTTCGCCAAGAACTTATCAAAAGCATTCACATCGCTCACTTGGATTGCTCAAAATCAACACTATAACGCATCAGTAGAAAATTTTTCGGCTGTAGAAAAATTTTCTTACCCTAGCGCGTTTCAGCGGGGCGAAAGATAGCTTGCCACCTGAAAATGATATGGATACGGTACCCGCCACCACAAGCGGGGGACATCTACCGCCTCGCTATAATTAACATGATCTAAACATACTCACTTGCCATTCAACATGCATCTTCAGTACATACCCATACAACATATATAAATTAACTCGTTGTGCTAGCTTTTTTTGCAGGTAAAAATTGCGAATGAAAAGCCCCA
>CALCDS010000342.1 GCA_937900065.1 uncultured Clostridiaceae bacterium
TAAAATGAAGAAAAAGGTATTGATAGAAGGAATGAGCTGTGAGCACTGCGTGAAACATGTAAAAGCGGCATTGTCCAAACTTGCCGGAGTGACCAAAGTCGATGTGGATTTAGCTTCCAAGAGGGCAATAATCGAAGCATCCAAGGATGTGAGCGACGAAAGCATAAAATCTGCTGTAGAGGATGCAGGATACGAAACAGCAGGCATAGAGAATATTTAAACAACATAGTTTAACAAATCTTGATTTAAAAAACAGAGTCTGAATTTCAGACTCTGTTTTTTAAATCAGTAACACGGTCAGCAATAAAAGCCGGTATCTCATAAATATATGGAAAACATCATAAAACAGTGCCTGGCATATTTGGCATATCAAAATTTATTGAAACGTCGACATGATGAAGCGTTGATGCAGCATGGCTATTTTAGTATAGCTATTATCTACAAAAAAATATATAATATACTTAACGGGCAGTTTAAAGTCC
Organism: uncultured Clostridiaceae bacterium; assembly: GCA_937900065.1. GTDB lineage: Bacteria > Bacillota > Clostridia > Clostridiales > Oxobacteraceae > CALCDS01. The sequence continues at coordinate 483 of CALCDS010000342.1, forward strand.
CATTGGAGGTAAAACCATGAGTGTAGAAGATGCGGCCGGTTCAATGAAGCCGGAGATAATAAAATCGGTGCAGAATATTATAAAGATAAAAAGCGTCAAGGAACAAACTGCATGCGGCATGCCTTTTGGAAAAGGCATAAATGATGCACTTGTGTACGCTCTTGATACTGCATCGTCATTAGGCTTTAGAACCGTCAATCTTGATGGCTATATCGGTTATGCTGAATATGGCCAGGGTGATGAAATAATAGGTGTGCTCGGCCATGTTGATACTGTCGCAGAAGGTAAAGGATGGATGTTTTCACCCTATGAAGGTAAGATATATGATAATAAAATATACGGCAGAGGCGCAATCGATGATAAGGGCCCAACAGTTGCGGCTTTATATGGTTTGAAGTCTGTAAAGGATTCAGGACTTGAGATTAAAAAAAAGGTGAGGATAATATTCGGAACAGACGAGGAGTCCGGGTGGCAGGATATAGACTATTATCTTAAAAATGATATTGCACCTGTTGAGGGCTTTACAGTGGATGGAATGTTTCCGGTTATAAATGCTGAAAAGGGTTCTATCTATATAGAATTAAGAAGGGACATATCAAGAAAATCAAAAGGAATGATATCGATAAAATCGATAATCGGCGGCAATTCCATAAATTCAGTCCCGGATTTGTGCACATGCGAGTTGAGATTGAAGGATATGGCCAAATTAATGTTAAAGGATACTCTTGAACTGTATTGTGAAAAAAACGGCATTAATATGTCCATGGAAGAAATAGATGATCTGCATGTCATAACTTCAAGGGGAATATCCTCTCACAGCAGCACTCCATGGAAAGGGAAAAATGCGATATCGCAATTTATATCTTTTATAAGCCAGTTTAATTTGGGACAAAATGATGTATCGGATTTTATAAAATTTTTGGCATCTTATGTTTGCTCTGGAAGCGACGGTGCAGATTTTGATATAGACTGCGGCGATGACATTTTAGGCAAGCTTTCCCTAAGTTTAGATTGCATTTCGATCGATGATGAAAAAGCCAGGGCCGTGATAAATATAAGGTATCCCGTAACTGCGGATTATGAAGAGATAATGGATAAGATCCGCAAAATCGCTGATGATAAAAAAATAGATGTTTCCGTGTTAAATCATAAAAGGGCTTTGTATGTGAAGAAAGAAAGCAGGATAGTATCCGTACTTATGGATTCATATAAAAGTGTAACCCAAAAAGATCCGTATACACTGTCTATAAATGGACAAACTTATGCAAAGGCATTTGATAATATGGTGGCATTCGGGCCTGTTTTTCCTGACAAGGATAATTGTTCTCACATGCCCAATGAATGCATAGGCATAGATGATTTGATAGAGTGCACTAAGATATATGCAAGGGCTATATATGAGCTTGCAAAATGATTTATTGAAATGCAGATTTTAGATTTCATTAGGCACAGACGAAAGTTTTGGCGATAAAGTCAGGAGAGATTTGGTGTGGGAATAAGAAGGTATATATATTTGATGACTTTGAACAAAATACCGTGCAGAAATAAAAGCGGCGGAATACTAAATTCTGCAAAGCGCTTTATGTTAAAGGGAATATTCAAGCATGTCGGAACAAATGTCAACATAAGACCCAACATAAAATTCGCAGTTGGATACAATATTTCAATAGGCAATGATTCAGGATTGGGTGAAGAATGTTTCCTTCAGGATTTGGCTGAAATAAATATAGGCAATTTTGTGCTTATGGCTCCATATGTGATGGTACTCACAGCGAACCACTGCATGAAGCGTGATGAACTTATAATGAACCAGGGGATTGAGGCGTCCGGCGTATCCATAGGTGATGATGTCTGGATAGGCATAAGGGCGATAATACTTCCAGGCGTGCAGATAGGCAAGGGAGCGGTAGTCGCTGCCGGAGCCGTGGTAACGCGAGATGTCGAGCCTTACTCCATAGTGGCCGGGGTCCCGGCGAAAAAAATAGGAGAGCGAAATTAGACCTGCAAGAATGTGGTTTTCTTGCAGGTCTAATTTATCTTAATAAACTAATAAAATGCTGAATTACTAAACATGGATTTGGCATTTGAGAAACAGGGGGAGAAATATGAATGAAGTAATAATCGATGGAGACAGTCTTACAATAAGCGATGTTGTGAATGTATCACGGAATTTTTACACTGTAAAGCTTTCAGAGCGCTCAAAGGAAAATATAGGAGCCTCGAGGAAAGTCGTTGAATCCATGGTGGACTCAGGGAAAATTGAATACGGTATAACAACAGGGTTTGGAAAATTCAGCGATGTTGTCATATCCAAAGATGAAACAAAAAAACTGCAGCGCAACCTCATAATGTCACATGCCTGCGGCGTCGGAGATCCTTTTGACGAGGAGGTTGTAAGGGCTATCATGCTGCTTAGGATAAATGCTCTTGCCAAGGGTTTTTCAGGCATAAGGCTGTCGACTTTGCAGACTCTCATAGATATGTTGAACAAGGGAGTGCATCCTGTGATACCTCAAAAGGGCTCACTGGGAGCAAGCGGTGATCTGGCGCCCCTTGCCCATATGGTGCTTGTTATGATAGGAGAAGGGGAAGCATTTTATAAAGGTGAGAGGATGAGCGGACAACAGGCCATGGATAAAGCCGGAATAAAGATTGTTGAGCTTGTTGAAAAGGAAGGGCTTGCACTCATAAACGGTACTCAGGTGATGACAGCACTGGCATCGCTTGCCGTATATGACAGCTTAAATATCAAAAAAGCGGCCGACATAGTATCTGCGATGACATTTGAAGCTTTAAGAGGCATCATAACGGCTTTTGACGATAGAATAAATATGTTAAGACCATACAAAGGCCAGGCAGAGGTTGCCGAAAATATAAGAAAGCTCACAGCAGGAAGCGAGCTTATAACAAAGCAGGGAGACATAAGGGTGCAGGATGCCTATTCTCTAAGATGCATACCGCAGGTGCATGGTGCGAGCAGGGATGCCGTAAATTATGTCAAAAGCGTGGTAGATATTGAAATAAATTCGGCTGTGGATAATCCGCTCATATTTGCCAGGGAGGGTGAAGTCATATCCGGTGGCAATTTTCACGGGCAGCCCATTGCTCTTGCAATGGATTTTTTGGGAATAGCATTATCCGAGTATGCAGACATATCGGAAAGAAGGATCGAAAGGCTGGTCAATTTCCAGCTCAATGACCTTCCGCCGTTCCTTACCGAGCACGGCGGATTGAATTCGGGCTTTATGATAGCCCAGTATTCTGCGGCATCCATGGTTTCTGAAAACAAGGTGCTTTCTCATCCGGCTTCCGTCGATTCGATACCTTCTTCAGCCAATCAGGAGGACCATGTGAGCATGGGTACGACCGCCGCCAGAAAGGCCAGGGAAATATTGAAAAATGTTCAGAGGGTGCTTGCAATCGAAATGCTGGCGGCCTGCCAGGCTTTGGAGTTTAGGAAGGAAGGCAAAAGAGGCGCGGGTGTGGATGAAGTATACAGACTCGTAAGGAGCATAATACCGCCCCTTAAGGAGGATAGGATAATGTATAAGGATATAAACAAATGCATCGAGCTTATAGCAAGCGGCAAAGTCGTTTCGGTTGCACAAGGGGCCGTGGGTGCAATAAAATGAGACGCAGATTTGCGTCTCATTTTATATGGCGTGCTGTATATGTTTTATATTGAATCAGTTAGTATCCCTCTATCACAAGCGGGGGATATCTGCCGCATCGTTATATCATTTTAAATCGGTAAGGGGTGCAAAGGTATAGCCTTTGGATTTTAGATTCTTTATTATATCATCGAGAGCTTCGGTATTGCTCTGGGACTGCGGGTGCAGCAGAAGTATGGCCCCATTGTGGTAATAATCGTCCACAAATTTATATGATGCTTCTCTGCCGGGCTGGTTGTTGACTTCCCAGTCCCTGTGAGCCATGCTCCACAGTATGGTCTTGTATCCCATTGACTTTGTGACATATAGCAGGGCTTCGCTCCATGTGCCCTCAGGCGGCCTGAAAAACTTAGGCATATCCTTTCCCGTGACTTCCTTAAAATAATCTGCGGTATCGTTCAATTCCTTTGCCACGGCATCAACACCCTTTTGAGAAAGCAGGTTAGGCATATTGGGATGACTTACCGTATGGTTTCCAATCACATGCCCTTCATTTACCATTCTCTTTACAAGCTCGGGATTTGATTTTATATACGACTTTACCAAAAAGAAGTTTGCTTTTACGTCATTGTCCTTCAGTATGTCAAGTATCTTGCCCGTGTATTTATATTCATACCCTTCGTCGAACGTGAGATAGATAACCTTTGATGATGTATCCCCCACAAAATATCCGTCATATTTATCAAGTATGTTTTTGTATTTGGAATTTAAAACAGGCACCTTGTGTTCCTTGTTCCTGGCCGGCATCCAGGAGCTTATAGCTTCATTGCTCAACCCTTTAGGGATGTTGTCTATTTTGGCCTCTTCTTTGACTTCCTCGTTTGGCTTTTCGCTTTTCTCTTCAATAACATTGCTGTCGCCGGTGGTCGTATCGTTTTTTTTAGTTTCCAAGTCTTTATCATCGACCTGCGCATCGGAAGTATTTGTTTCGCTTGAAGGCTCTTTGACATCCTCTTTAGCTGAAGGATTATCAGGCGGTATTGTCTTTTTATACTTGTTGCTGCAAGCTGAAATTGAAACCACCATCACGGCTATAATAAGTGCTGCAATCACTTTCTTCATATCATCAACTCCATATCATTATTTTTTATCATCTATAGTATTAGAGTTATAATATAAATTATCAGAAAAATATTCTACAATTCAATTATATATGAAATTATTCACCTTTGCACCTTAAATAAAGGCTGATATCTAAATTCACA
>CALCDS010000343.1 GCA_937900065.1 uncultured Clostridiaceae bacterium
CAAATCCATCCGAATCTTTCAAAAATTTTAAAATGCTGTATTTCATATCAACACCCCCTTAAATCCAACCATAATAATATTTTACCATTTTTAAGCGCATATTTATAACTTAAGCTTAATTTCAATTCTTTGAAATTTCATGCCATTATCTTAGGGTAATTTTATGCTAATTATCCTCTATCCGGCCAGTACCAAGCGTCTGCAAAGATTATTTCATATTAACATTTTTTTGGATAAGGCTTATATCGATATAAGGCATAAATTTATGATACAAATTATCACCTGCATGGAAGGATTTATTATAATTGTGCAGAAATGTATTTACATACAAATATTTGGTAGTGGTAAAAGGATTCCTTGCAAAAATCACAAACGAAAGGATGAGTGTTTGAATGAAAATGGATTTTAGTTCAAGGGTGCCTCTTGGAGAACTAAACATCATAGTATTCGATAACTGCATGGAACTTGGCCGTAAAGTCGATAAGCAGCTTATCGCAGCAAGATTTAAAAATGATGAGCTGCTCAATGTAGGGAAATATTCATATATACTCCCTATAAATAACACAAGGTTTGCAAATGGAGAAGGAAGAATAACATTAGAAAACTCTGTAAGAGGAAAGGACATATATATACTAACCGATGTGGGGAATTACAGCTGCACATACAAACTCCACGGCATAGAGACCCACATGGGGCCTGACGAGCATTTTCAGGATTTAAAAAGAGTATTATGTGCAATAGGAGGATACGCAAGAAGGGTATCTATAATCATGCCGCTGCTTTATGCAGGAAGGCAGCATAAGAGGATCAAAAGGGAATCACTGGACTGCGCCATTGCACTTCAGGAGCTTGAACGGCTTGGAGTCAAAAATATCATAACCTTTGATGCCCATGACCCGAGAGTTGAAAATGCGGTGCCTCTCGTAGGATTTACAAATCGCCAACCTATCTATGAGATGTTAAAAACCCTGCTTGATGTTGAAGGAGATCTTGTAATCGACAGGTCCAAAATGATGCTTATTGCAACCGACCCTGAGGCTATGGATAAAGCATCCTGCTATGGAAATCTGTTGAACCTGGATATAGGGCTTTATTACAAAGTAAGGGATTATTCAAAGACAGTAAATGGGAAAAACCTTATCTTAAAGCGTGAATATTTAGGAAAAGATGTTTCAGGAAAAGATATTCTGATATTGGATGATATGATATCTTCAGGAGATTCGATACTCGGTATAATAGACGACCTTAAAAAGCGAAATGCCGGAAACATATATGTTGCGGTCACATATGCGCTGTTTACGGAAAGCGTCGACAGATTCAACAGCTATTACAAGTCGGGCCTTTTCAAAAAATTGCTTTCCACCAATTTGACATATGTACCCGACAGTGTAAAGCAGTCGCCCTGGTATGCCGAGGTTGATATGTCCGAGTGCATATCGGCAATAATCAATGCATCCAATTATGAGGAAGCCGTAAGCCCCATGTTTGATAACGCCACTGAAAAAATAAAAGCACTTCTTGAGAACAGATAAAATTAAGGGAACATCACAA